>JBJTUF010000088.1:0-3032 GCA_046080565.1 Cuspidothrix sp.
TTTATCTGCCGGAGTAACAATCAGTTTCAGCAATCTCAAACTGAAGGGGTCATTGGCTAGAGGTTCTAATTCATCTAAGTATATACGGCTGACTCTGGAACTTGCCAATAATAAGTCGTAGTGGAAAGTTTTTCCTGTTTCTGTCTGACGATTGGGATAAATAACGACTCCTTGCCAAGGATTAGGAGGATCAAATTGACGGAGGTAAAGGAAAATTTCACTAAAGAAGCGATGATAAAATAGTTTATCTGCTTGAAATTGCACCTCTACAAAAAATAGGGGTGAGTTGTGGTCGTCCTTGGGCGGTGAAAATACTCCATCCAGACGAAAGGCTGTTTGCTTAATTTCCACAGACTTGAAGCTGTAATTCGCAGTGGCAGGCGTAAGCTTGAGCAGGTCAAACAGCAGTGGTGGAAATGTTTGAAATAATCGGTAAAATAGGCTGTCTGTTTTCAAGTTTTTACTTCAAAAGAATATCTTGAATATGATCTAAAAACTGATTCTGTATTATAGAAGGATTGAACTCTGTTTGAGAGGCAATCTTAGCTTGCTGCCGATAATATTCTAGCTGCTGTGGGGAATCTTTGAGCCTTTCTAAAGCAGAAACTAAAATAGTTGGGTTTTCATCTGTGACACAAATGGCGCGATCGCCCTCCCTTCCCCAACGAATAGCTGAACAATATTCCGGCCCCCAAATCACAATAGGTTTACCAAATTGGGCATATTCAGGTAATTTAGAAGGAAAACTGGTTTCCATCCGTTTCCGTAAAGCGGGATCAAAACTCATCACCACTAAAAATACATCAGCACTAGCTGACCAGTCATTTAACTCCTCTCTAGGGGCAAAATCTAACCATAGTTGGCGATCGCGCATTTCTGATCGGAAATCTGCTGGCCAATTTGGCCTAGATCCTCGAACTTGTACTTGAATCTGAGGATGACTTTTTGTTACCTCCAGTAATTGAGCTAAAATTGGTCTATACTCATAGAGATTACCAGAATAAACAACTTTTAACCGTGATGATATTTGTTGATCATTTTTAACTTGATGTTGTTTAGTTATTTTCTTAGCTAATAAAGCAGGTATGGGATAAAGAGCTTTACTATTAGAATGTGAACCTAAGGCATTTTTCATACCCTCAGAAACACACAGGGCTAAATTAGATTGCTGGTAAAGTTTCTGAAGTCGTTTTGCCAATAAATCACAGCACGGTTTGTGAAGACTGGGAAGGTCTGGAAACCAATCATGAAAAATTGTGACCAAAGGTAATTGATATCTTTGAGCAATCCAGCAACCATTACCATGAGCTACAGTGAGAACTATAGCATTATTTTCTCTAGTAGAATTAGATAGTTGCTGACAATAATTAGCTATCACTTCCACAAGTAAAGCCTTAATTGTTAGGTTTGGTAAAGATAAAAATCTCTGTATTTTTCTTTTTCTACTTTCAAATTTAATCGGAATTGGTAGGGCAGTAGCCAAAGCTTCTAAACTTACTTTTTTAATTGATTGCAGCAGAATAATCATAATTTTGAGCAACATATATTCTGCCAGAGTCAATTTATCTTTTAGGTGTGTTTTGTAGAATTCAGGTAACATTATCAATAGATAGTCCTTATTGAGAATAGCCGGTCTATCTTTTTTTACCATAAATCTGTACAATCTTCACCTGATCAGCTTTTTAGGCTATTTCGTCATCCCGTCAGGTGTAGTTCTTGTGCTTTTCATTGAATTAATTTTAATTAATTAAATTGAGGGACGAATTTCCCACTTTAACTTTGGGGCAATAATGCCGCCGAGTGAATTGCTTTTATGACTTAAATCATCTGTAAACGCTTTAAGTTCAAAAAACAAACAATCTTCATGTTTTCCAAGGGTTTCAATACCGGGAAATCCGTAGGAAAGACTAACGCTATATCTACCAGCATTTAGTAAATTAGTAGGAAACTTTATTACAACATAATAGTCTCCTGCTTGACGAGACTCAAAAAGTCGTGGTTCATGATCAATATCCCAAGAACGAAAAATTACAACTCCATCACGACTAACCTCAAAGGATAGATTAGAACCACTTATTTTTTGTTGAACTCGATAGTGAATTTGAACTTCAAGTGGGTCTGAAATATCAAGTTCCTCAGTATCACTTTTAAAAGGGGAAACAACCGCTGCTTCAAGAATAGTAATTTCTTTATTTTCACTTTCCGGAAAACGGATTCTGCGTGATGCAGATTCTGAAACTTTTGCTAAATATTCACTAACAGCATTATTAGCATCTCCTTGAAAAATAGTTTGTCCTTGATTAAGGACTATTGCTGTTGAGCATAGTCTTTGTAATGCCCCCATATTATGGCTAACAAACAAAACTGTCCTCCCTTCCTTCCCCACATCCTCCATCTTCCCCAAACACTTCTTCTGAAATCGAGCATCCCCCACCGCCAAAACTTCATCCACAATCAAAATCTCCGGTTCTAAATGCGCCGCCACCGCAAACGCCAACCGTACATACATCCCGGAAGAATAACGCTTTACAGGAGTATCTAAAAACTTCTCCACCTCAGCAAAGGCTACAATTTCATCAAACTTGCGTTGAATTTCCTCCTTACCCATTCCCAAAATTGCCCCATTGAGAAAAATATTCTCTCTCCCCGTCAACTCTGGATGAAACCCAGTTCCCACCTCCAATAAACTCGCCACCCTACCCTTAATTTTAATACTGCCAGTAGTAGGTTCAGTAATGCGGCTTAAAATCTTCAATAGTGTTGATTTTCCCGCCCCATTTCTGCCAATAATCCCAACTCTATCGCCTTGTTTAATATCGAAGGATACATCCTTTAAAGCCCAAAATTCCTCAAAAGCAGGATTTTCATTCTTGGTTTTAGGATTTAGTAAACGTCATTAGTATAATAACCTCCAGATTTACGTCTTTTATTAACTTTATTAATTTCCTTGGTAGCATTATAAATAGAAAACTCCCAAGAACGAGTAGTTCTTTGTTCAGCTTGCTGTTTAATTAAATGAATCAACAAAACAA
>JBJTUF010000089.1:0-3049 GCA_046080565.1 Cuspidothrix sp.
AAATGCTTTCGGAAAATTGTTTGATATGATTGTGGTAACATTTTTTGCGTTGGGGGCTTCCTTGTCCCCATTTTTTTTACACCCTTATTTTCTCAAATTATTGCCACATCTCATCTTCAACCGCCTTGTCACCCGTTAAGTCCTTTTTCATAAACATTATGGCGATATTTAGTAGTAGTTAAAGATTTAAAACGATGGACTACATCTGGTAATTTCATAGAAGAATTAGCTTCAAGTATAATAATTCCATGAATATGATTAGGCATTAAAACGAAAGCATCAAGATCAATTCCTTGGTAATGGGTAGGAATTTCATCCCAAACAATTTGTACCATTTCTCCTGCGGGTGAAGGGCGCATGATACCTTCTTGAATATTACCGAGAAGCGATCGCTTGTGGTTAATACAAATAGTTACAAAATATGCCCCTGCCTGAGAATAATCATATCCTTTCAGGCGAATAGAACGACGACGATGAATATTAGGATTATACGCCATAAAAACAATAAAAACAAATAATATCCGTAGGGGTAAACCCCCCGTGGTTGCCCCATGTTATCGGGTTGATAATTGACTAATTTTACATGATTTTCGATGTGATGCGATCGCCCAAAAAAAACCCAAATCCGTAGGGGCAAACCCCCCGTGGTTGCCCCGATAATGTATGGTTACACCAATATCAATTGTATATGGAATTTGATTTGATCGCCCCAATAATCGAAATATTCAATTTATTGATCAATACAAATATTACATCAACTACATAATTAGAAATATTAGGGAATAATCCTGTGGCAACCATCAATTACCGGGGCAACCACATAAATTAATGGGGCAACCACGGGGGGTTTGCCCCTACATGATTCATTTAAATGTCATTTTAGTATCTTCATTTGTAGATGAATCATAAATTTCTGTGGTGGCAATATAACCATCACTTGCTTTCATTGCTGCTTCAAATTGATGTATGGTAATTTCCATTGCTTTACCATCTTGCCTCTTGCCTTTATAAAACATAACCTTCTATTAATTGCTGATATTCGCTCTTTTGCTTCACGCCCCTAACTTCCTCTAGTAATTCCTTATTTTTAAATAACTGTACCGTTGGTGTACCTATCACGCCGGCATTTTCGGCAATCTCTTGATCTTTGTCAATGTCAATTTCTACAAAATGGATTTTTCCATCAAACTCATCAATTACTTTGTTTAATATGGGTTTGAGAGTGTGACAAGGACTACAACCAGGAGCGATATATTTTACCACCAGCAAGCGATCGCTCTCATGAAACAATTTCCTCAAAGCATGACCACCTTCATGGCGTGTCATCTGTAAATCAAACTCTGTGACTATTTCTGTAATCTGAGTTTCTGTTGGCACTTCTACTTCTGAAGTGAGATCAAATTCCTGAATCAAACCCTTCGCCGATAACCACCTTTCCGCCAACATCGCCGCCATACAACCAGTCCCCGCCGCCGTAATAGCCTGACGAAATTCATGGTCTTGGACATCACCAGCCGCAAATACACCCTCTATACTCGTTTCCACACCAGTATTTTTAGTCGTAATATACCCCACCGTGTCTAATTCCAATTGCCCTTGAAATAGGTCTGTATTCGGCTTGTGACCAATCGCGTAAAATAAGCCTTTGGCGGGAATTGTATTTTCTTCTCCAGTTTGATTATTGCGGATTTGTAAACCCGTCATTGTTTCTTTACCAACGACATCTACCGCTTCTGTGTGCCAATGGACTTTAATTTTCGGATGTTGCAAAACCCGATCTCGCATGGTTTTAGAAGCCCGCATTTTGTTAGAACGCACCAATAAATGCACCAAAGAACCATATTTAGTTAAATAAATAGCTTCCTCTGCGGCGGAGTCACCTGCACCAATTACCACCAACTCCACACCGCGAAACATGGGGATAACACCATCACAAATCGCACAAGCGGAAATTCCCCGATTCCAAAATTGCTTTTCACTAGGTAAACCCAACCGTTTAGCCGTTGCACCAGTAGCGATAATTAAACTATGTGTTTTAACTTCTCTTTGTTGGGAACGGACAATAAAAGGACGTTGACTTAAATCAACAGAAACTGCATCTTCAGTATATAATTGCGCCCCCCATCGTTGCGCCTGTGCCTTAATATTAGCCATCAATTTTGGACCCGTAATACCTTCAGGAAAACCGGGAAAATTTTCCACTTCCGTAGTTGTCATAAGTTGTCCCCCTGGAAAACCCCCCGCTTGGAAACCTTCAAAGACAACAGGTTTTAAATGCGCTCTTCCTGCATAGATAGCGGCCGTATATCCAGCCGGGCCAGAACCGATAATGACTAAATTTTCGACTGTGGGGTTAGCCATATTTTTATCTATACTCATAATGACTACGGTTAATTTAGAATAGCATAACTGAGGGGTGGAGATAACAACAAAATATCTCGAATCTGTCAACATTAAAAAATGGGTGATACAGAATTTCCAGATTCTATATATGGATAACAAACTCAATAAGCAAGTAAGTACCTGTGCAAAATTAATTAAACATTTTAAAAATCCCTAAACCAATCAATTTTGTAGGGGCAAACCCCCTGTGGTTGCCCCAACTACCGGGGTAGGCACGGGGGCGCTACCCCTACATTAAATCCAAATCTTTTATATAATTAATTTTGTTTGCGTACTTATATAATTTTTAAGCCTGAGAACCCATCTATAGAACAGTGGAAACAAACATTATATGACTATTTGGTATAATTTAATGTTAGATTAATTCTCATCCTGCCATATTGAAAACCAAAGTCTAATGATATAAATCTCAACTATTGGGGCATACTGTTCTTGGGGTACATATCTAACTTTGAGCCAAAAGACAACCAGAAATGTCTTTACATTGCCAAAAAATGCAGCAAATACCCTGACGGGATGACAAAAATAGTTAAAATGCAGACAGAATAAGCCTCATAGCTCTCTCACCGCGTTGATAATACTTCCGCTTATTAGGAGATAATCTCAATAATTCTCTAACTAATTCCCGACAATTATCTATAAAATC
>JBJTUF010000090.1:0-9431 GCA_046080565.1 Cuspidothrix sp.
ATTACCGAAGCAGTTTCTACTCAAGTTTGGTCAGGTAGTGCAGTTGTTCATGTTTCCATTGTTAATTGGATCAAAGGTGAAGAATCAGGTCAAAAGAAATTATATACTCAAGTTGGAGATGATGTAGATAGTCCTTGGGAAATTATAGACGTTGATAAAATCAACTCTTCTTTATCTGCAAAACTTGATGTTACTCAAGCAAAAAAACTTTTAGTTAATGTCAACTCAGGAGCTTGTTATCAAGGACAAACTCATGGACATAAAGGATTTTTGTTAACTACTCAACAAGCTACTGCAATGATCCGGCAATCACAAAATAATGCAGAAGTAATATTTCCTTACTTAATAGCTGATGAATTAATTGGGGGAAAACCTCCTATTCCTCAAAGATATATCATAGACTTTCATCCCCGTGATTTATTTACTTCTCAGCAATATTATGAACCATTTAAAAGAGTTGAATCAATGGTACTACCAACCCGCAGAAATGCTGCTAAAGAAGAACAAAAGCGGAATGATGAACTATTACAAAAAAAACCGAAATCTAAAGTTAATAAACATCATCAAAATTTTCTTAACAAATGGTGGTTACTTTCCTATCCTCGTGCGGAATTAATTGAAAAAATAAATACTATTCCCCGTTTTTTTTGTTGTGGACAAGTAACTAAACGCCCAATTTTTGAGTTTATTTCTTCCTCTATACGTCCCAATGCCGCATTAATAGTATTCCCGTTATCAGATGATTATTCTTTCGGAATTTTACAATCTGATATTCACTGGCAATGGTTTAATGAAAGATGCTCAACTTTAAAAAGAGATTTTCGCTATACTTCTGATACTGTTTTTGATTCTTTTCCTTTTCCCCAAAATCCAAAATTATCACAGGTAAAAAAAGTAGCCACAGCAGCAGTTAAATTACGAGAGTTAAGACAACAAATTATGACAGAAAATAAATGGAGTTTACGCGAACTTTATCGCACCCTAGAAATACCAGGAAAAACCCGTCTTCGCACAGCACATGAAGAACTTGATAAAGCAGTACGTCAAGCTTATGGTATGGAAAAAACAGAAGATTTATTAAAGTTTTTGCTGGAATTAAATTTTGAAGTTGCAGATAGAGAAGCACAAAATTTACCTGTAATAGCTCCTGGTTTACCTCCCTGTGTAACTGATGCTAGTGAGTTTATTACAGATGATTGTGTAAAAATGCCAGATTGAAATTTAATGTTTTACACAAGGCGATACCTTCGGTAAGCTTTGCTAACGCTTTTCTGGTGTTATGGGTTGAAAGAGCGATCGCTTTTCCCGTATTATGGTTTGATAGCGATTGCTTTTCCGATGTTTTGGGTTATGGGTGCGATCGCTTTTCTGGTGTGTGGTTTATGGAGTGCGATCGCATTTCTGGCGTTGTGGTTTGAGTGCGATCGCATTTCTGATGTGTGGTTTGAGAGCGATCGCTTTTTGGATGTTGTGGGTTATGGAGTGCGATTGTATTTAGTGGGTCAAAGTAGGTGATTTAATGCTAAAATAAACTTTGAGGAGATAATTTTGAGAATTGTTATCAATTCAAAGATAAGGAGATAAAGATGCAAATAGCAGTTAAGCCAGATCAAGAAAAATACATTCTTGAAAAACTACAAGAAGGTAAGTACAAAAATATTGATGAACTATTATCTGTAGCTTTTCAACTTTTAGAACAACATGATGAAAAAGAAAAGCAACTCATTGAATTAAGACAAAAAATTGCTAAAGGAACAGAGCAACTTCGTCAAGGAGAAGTAGTTGAAGGTGAATTAGTTTTTCAACAACTACAAGAAAAGTTAAAGCAAATGGAAAAAGCTGAATAATGGGTACTTACTTTTTCTCTAAACTGGCGGTTCAAGACCTCAATGAAATTTGTGAAGTTATTGGTCAAACAAATACAAAAGCAGCAAGTCAACTATTTGATAATATTAGGCAAAAATGTAAATTAGTCTCTAGTTTTCCCAACATTGGGAAAAGACTATTCTTGGGTTGCATCTGATTTACGTGGGTTCATAGTTAATGATTATATTGTTTTTTATTTTCCTTTGGAAAATGGAATTGAAATTGTCCGTGTTGTTTATGGAAAAAGAGATTTAAAGGCTGTATTTGATGAATTTAAAGATTAATTTTAGTTAATACAATTAACGGTGAACTATTCACCACCCATTTTCTATTCACGCGCTAACTCCTCAGCTAATTCTTCAGGAGTTACTTGAAAAGGAGAAACATTATACTTATCAAGTGCTTCTAAAAATTGATGACGACTAACTCCTGCAATTTCAGCAGCTTTAGATTGGGAAATCATACCCACTTCATACCATTTAACAGCAGCAGCTAAACGCATTTCTTTCACAAAAGTTTCTGGGTTACTGCGAAGTGCGGAAAAAACATCATTGGGAAGTTCAACGTTAATGTTTATGGTCATAGCATTAATTATGTTGATTGAGTTTTCTTAGCTTAACATGAATTGAGTGATTGGTGGAAAGAATAATTCAAACTTTAAACTTTGAAAAAACCATTCATGCTTAGGCATAATTTATAACATTCCATTTATAAAAAATTTATTTTAACTCAATTATACCTCAGGTTGGCTTGAGGCAAGGCAAACCAACATCACCCAAACAAGACAAAAATATAGTATAAAAGTATAGAGAATATCGCAATACTAATACAACAAATCATTTACAACTTATCTATATGACAGAAAATCGAGCTTACGTGCAAAACCTAGCCCAAGAATATATTCAAGCAGGTAAACCAACAGAATGGTTTGAAAAACTTTACTCCCAAGCAAATAATGATGATACAGTTATTCCTTGGGCAGATATGAAACCTAATCATAACTTAATTCAATGGTTAGATGATCATCATATTCAAGGTCAGGGAAAAACAGCATTAACAATTGGTTGTGGTTTAGGAGATGATGCTGAAGAATTATCTCAACGTGGTTTTAATGTCACAGCTTTTGATATTTCACCTTCAGCCATAGAATGGAGTAAAAATAGATTTCCTCACTCTGATGTTAACTATTTAGTAGCTGATTTATTAAATCCTCCTGTGCAATGGAATCAAAGTTTTGATTTTATTTTAGAATCCTATACACTGCAAGCATTACCTCCAAAATTAAGTTTACAAGCCATCTCTTTAATTGCCAATTTTCTCACTCCTGATGGCACATTATTGGTAATTTGTAGAGGTAGAAATATAGAAGATCCACTTGATAAAGTCCCTTATCCATTAACTAAAAATGATCTAATAAAATTTGTAGATGCAGGTTTATCATTATTAAATTTTGAAGATTATTTAGATCAAGAAAGATCATCTGTAGTTAGAAGATTTAGAGCAACATTTAAAAAAGAAATCATAAAATACTAACTTATGTAGGTTGGGTTAAGCGACAGCGCAACCCAACATATTTTAAATTTAATTAATCAGATTCATCAAACTTTGATTTCCTATCTGTAACCTTAATCTTTCATTCTCAATTCTCAATCTCTCATTTTCCTGTTCTAGCTTTATTACCATATCTTGTAAATCTTCCACCCTCGATTTTTTCTTAATCGCTTCCTCAATTGCAACCTTACGATTTTCCAAACTAAACCACTTCTGATAAATGGATGTGTGCATATTCACAGAATGACCCAAATTATCGGCAGCAGCTTTAATGGGAATCCCCATTAAATGCGCTCGAATTGCCCAAGCGTGACGTAAATCATAGGGTTGAAAAGGAATCCCCACAAATCGAAACCATCTATCTGTCCCATGTCGCGCAGAATTGATTTCTCTACTTGTAACTTTATCTTTTATTTTTGCTTTTAATAACTCAATTGCTTCTGTGTCCATTTTTAAATTAAACTCTTCCACCCAACGGGGATATAATGGTAAAGCTTCCCTTTCTCCAGTTTTACACTCCTCATTAACACGCCATGTATTGCTCGTATTTTCTGAAGATAACCACCAATCTAAATCCGGTTTAACAAAAATTTCAATTGGTCTTAAACCATAGGTTGTTAACATTCCATACACCCATCTCCACAATTTCCAATTATTTTTATCTTCCCTAGCGGTTAATTTACTTGGTCGCTTAATAGCGTAATTTTCAAACTTCAAATATTCTTTTTCTATTTCTGCATCAGTGGGTATATCACGTTTACGTTTTGTAGTAGCTTTAATTTTTAAATTACTTAATTCTGGAATTTCTAAACCAGAACATTTACACAAAACCCGAATAACTTTAATTAACTCATTCTTCACACTATCGGAAGAAGAGCAAGTTTGCACAGCTTCGATAAAATTAGCATTGATCGCAGATTTATCTTTTGGTAAATGCTTTTGAGCAATATAAAAATAACTACTAAAAGTATTTTCACTTTTTAAAGTGCGTTTCCGAGTTTGAAAATAATTTTTATCGAAATCTGCAATTAATTCACCAATAGTTTTAAAATTGGCTTTGATCCGAGTTTTACCTAAATATTTATCAGTCCATTGAAATTGTTTCCTTGCTATTAATTTGCCTAGTTCATTTGCTTCTTCTTCTGCCGTATTTAAACCATCAAAATTAAAGGGAATACCCAAAGAAATATCATATTGTTTTGTACCGCTACCGTTTTTATCAATATCACCTGGTTTAATGGGTAAAGTAGTTCTCAACTGTAATGAATTACCGGATTTTCTGACAGAAACGCTCACCCTTGCGGCTCTGAGTCTAGCATTAATTGCTTTTAATTCTGTTGTCAGTTTTGCCGTTAAGTGATTTTCTTGTTCATTTACTGCTTGCATTCTGCCTAAATATCCCCCATCGGTAATAGCTGTTTGGTGAAAATCGGCAAATGCTTCCTGTGTTCTGTCCATACCCTAGATTTACCCTAATAAAAAAACTGTTCACTCCACACAATGATTACGGCAAACATAGTCTAAAATGAACATTTCATAGCTATTTGGATCAGATAAATAATCTTTCCCGTGAAGGTAAAGCACAAGAAATCTACATCGTTACCTCTGGTGAAATGATGGCGATGTACGCTGCAAACAACATCGCTCGTGGTATTTTGAAATATGCTCACTCCGGTGGTGTACGTTTAGGTGGTTTGATCTGTAACAGCCGTAAGGTTGACCGTGAAGACGAGTTAATCATGAATTTGGCTGAACGTTTGAACACTCAAATGATTCACTTCGTACCTCGCGACAACATCGTTCAACACGCAGAATTGCGTCGTATGACCGTTAACGAATATGCTCCTGACAGCAACCAAGGTCAAGAGTACCGCGCATTAGCTAAGAAGATCATCAACAACGACAAACTCACCATTCCTACACCAATGGAAATGGATGAATTAGAAGCTCTATTGATCGAATACGGTCTATTAGACGATGACACCAAGCACGCTGACATCATTGGTAAAGCAGCAGCTGCTAAGTAGTATTTAATCAACAAGGAACAGGAAAAAGGAAAACTCCACATAATTTCCTTTTTACCTTCCTGTTCTTCCCTCTTGTGGGGATTAAGTTCCCCATCCCTACCTATCCGATATCCAGAATATTTAACAGAGGCCAGACATGACTCCTCCAGACAACAAGAAGATTGTTGAAGAAAGAAAGGAACTGATTAAAGAAGTTCTCAAAGCTTATCCTGAAAAAGCTGCTAAAAAGCGCGAAAAGCATTTAAACGTACACGAAGAAGGTAAATCTGATTGTGGTGTTAAATCTAACATCAAATCCTTACCTGGTGTAATGACCGCTCGTGGTTGTTCTTATGCAGGTTCTAAAGGTGTGGTTTGGGGTCCTATTAAGGACATGATCCACATCAGCCACGGTCCTGTAGGTTGCGGTTACTGGTCTTGGTCAGGTCGTCGTAACTACTACCTAGGTACAACAGGTGTTGATACCTTCGGTACTATGCACTTCACCTCCGACTTCCAAGAACGCGACATCGTATTCGGTGGTGACAAGAAACTCACCAAGTTAATTGAAGAATTAGATGAACTATTCCCCTTAAACCGTGGGGTTTCTATTCAATCTGAATGTCCCATCGGTCTAATCGGTGATGACATCGAAGCAGTAGCTAAGAAGACAGCCAAAACCATCGGTAAGCCAGTTATTCCTGTACGTTGCGAAGGTTTCCGTGGTGTGTCTCAGTCTTTAGGACACCACATCGCTAACGACCAAATCCGTGACTGGGTATTCCCCAGAGCAGACAAGGCTAAGAAAGATGGTACTCTCAAGTTTGAGTCTACTCCTTATGACGTAGCAATCATTGGTGACTATAACATCGGTGGTGATGCTTGGGCAAGCCGTATCTTATTAGAAGAAATTGGTTTGCGTGTGGTTGCTCAGTGGTCTGGTGATGGTACAATCAACGAAATGTTGATGACCCCCAACGTGAAAATGAACCTCATCCACTGCTATCGTTCTATGAACTATATCAGCCGTCACATGGAAGAGGCTTATGGTATACCCTGGTTAGAGTATAATTTCTTCGGTCCTACCAAAATTGCTGCATCTTTACGCGAAATTGCTTCTAAGTTTGATTCTAAGATCCAAGAAAACGCTGAGAAAGTTATTGCTAAGTATCAGCCTGTTATGGACGAAATCGTTAAGAAATATCGTCCTCGCTTAGAAGGTAAGACTGTTGCAATGATGGTTGGTGGTTTACGTCCCCGTCACGTTGTTCCCGCTTTCCAAGATTTAGGAATGAAGATGATTGGTACAGGTTATGAGTTTGCTCATAATGACGACTATAAACGTACTACTCACTACATTGAAAACGGAACTATCGTTTATGACGACGTTACCGCTTACGAATTTGAAGAATTCATCAAAGCATTGAAGCCAGACTTAGTTGCTTCTGGTGTGAAAGAGAAGTATGTATTCCAAAAGATGGGTCTTCCTTTCCGTCAAATGCACTCTTGGGATTACTCCGAACTTGATTATGTTGGTGAAAAGGTTCGACAATTTGAGGTTTTTTGATTGGGTAATTTTGAGATTTTAATTTTTAGACTAAATGGATTTTATTATGTTTGATAATAACATTGTTTATGGATAACTGCAAGTGGTAAAGGTCTGATTTTATTTGAGTTTGAGGCAGTTGTTAATTTTTTAAGTTTGATGATTTGGTAAAATTGGATAATTTTTTTGTTTTCATTTTCTAGACTAAATTTATCTATAACACAATTAGAAATATGTCCGAGAAAAATGTTATTGTATTAACCAAATTTACTTCTTTTTATTAGTGCTATGAATGGCTTCAAACCCTTTTATTCCTCTGCATAATTTACTGTATTTACTGCTTGTTTATTTCGGAAAGTCATAGAAGAGGGATATATTGCTGGAAAAGTAGATGATTGGATTCTCGATTTTACTCGTGATTCTGATCCAGAAATAGAAATTTTAATACGGGAAAATCTTGCTAAAGCTTTCTTGAAAGTTAATGAAATTAGATATTTGAGTCACGACCAGAAAAAAGCAGCTTTACAATTATTATTCATGAGATATATGATTTCCGCAAGTAAAGTCTTGGAAGAGACTAAATTAAAAACATTATCTAAAAAAGTTGCTCAGGAAATATTACGTAGATATGAAATCAATCCCATACCAATCGGAGTGTACGAACCTAATTCTTAATTATTGTGATCTGTAAAGCCATGCTAGAAAAATTCATCCTTCATAATTTCAAAAGTCATAAATTAACAGAACTTAATTTCGATAATTTCCGATTACATGGAATTGTAGGAAAAAATAGTGCTGGTAAAACATCAGTATTACATAGTCTATTTATGCTTACTTATTTATCCGTGATTTAGATAATCAAGCAGAACGGAAAGAAGGAATTTAACAAGCACGCTTAGAACATATTGATAAAAACCCAAAATTAGAAATTATTATCGGTTTAGCTGATCCAAAATGTAAAGCATGGGTGTTAAATGGGTTTGTTGCATCTAATGATGAAAAGGTAATTTTAGAAGATATCAAAAATAAATTAACTTTTGATCCTTGCATAGAATCTGAAAGATTACGTTCTACTTCAGGGAAAGAACCAGAAAGAATCAGAAATATTAAATTTGTAGTGGAACAACTCACCGGAAAAGATATGGAACGAGAAAAACTATGTTGGGAAGAAACAAGTTTAGAAATTTTACGTACAAGAGGTGTGAAGACTGGTTTAACAGCATATCTTCAAGAAGCTGAGGAAAGATTAGCTGTCATTATTTTGTCTGAGTGAGGAAAATTATGGAATTGAGAGCGATCGCGCGGAACGCAACACTGGAGACGATAGATACCTTCGGTAAGCTAACGCTAACGCACTTCCCAAACTCCAAACCCCAATGAGCGATACCTTTCCTGAGAAACCCTAAGTTAACCGTGAGACACTAGAACGAAAGATCACTTATATCTGAGAGAGTTCAAGTAAATTCAAGATTAGATCACCTTATAGATATAAATATCAATATTAATTGCCTTTATTGACATAATATGGTTCAATGAGATCTTGGAGTTTTATAAAAAATAGTTTTTGTAAGTATGCAAACCAGTTGTTTCAAGCCTTTGCAAATCAATCTTTCTGCTGCTGTTGCTGCTATAGCCTTGTTAGCTGCTGCACCGTCAATAGCCAAAGCTCAAGTTAATAGCACCATTACTAGTACAACAGTATCAACACCCAAGAATTCAGTCGTCAATATCACCATCACTGAATCTGAAGTTGTGGCTGCCCAAAAAGCCTGGGGGGATGCATTAGTTGCCATCTCCACCACCTACGATGAGAAGGGAAAAGCCGCAGCCAAAGCATTGGCCGAAAAAGTTATTGATCAAGCCTATGGTTACCAAATGGGAATAGTGCTGTTCAAGCCAACTCTGACAAAAGCACCACAGACTTTCCGCACAACAAGCCAAGGTGCATTGGCTTATTTCGTCGGCGACGATCCCTCTTTCCCTAATGATACTGGCTTTGCCCTCAAAGGATGGCGAAAGGTAGAAATTCGCAACGCTGGAATCTTCATTGTCGGTAATGAAGCTACAACAATGGGCAATGTCCTCATTACTGACAAGACTGGTAAAGTAACCACAGTGGACAAGACCTGGAAGTTCATCAAGGACAGCAATGGTAAACTGCGTGTTATTTTACACCATTCCTCCCTACCCTACGAAAATTAAATCACCTGTTTCATCAGAGAAATAACAGGTTATCCAATCATCAATTAATTAAAGATGGATCATAAAAGACCTGTCCGAAAATTAAAAAGGCTGTCTGTGTCGGGCTTTGAGGATGTTTTCATGTGAGCCAGACTTGACGTAATCATGAGGGCTAGAGATAGTTACTGTTAGTATAGCCCGGAAAAAATGCCGATGGTTATTTCATAATCTGCATACTTTTAACACATATCATAAATTTGGTAAAACTAGAGAATCAATTC
>JBJTUF010000091.1:0-3762 GCA_046080565.1 Cuspidothrix sp.
GTAATATTCAACAGGACAAAGATCACTATTGAGAGAATAATTTACCTCCAAAAATTGTTTAACTTCACTTCTGACTTCTTTTTGCAGATGGGTATTAAATTCTGGACAGTCTTCAATATCAGGTGGAGAAATCATCATTAATAAACGAAGTTTTTTCTGTCCTTCAATTAATAACCTTTGCATTTCCTCACGACTGATAATTCCTGCCCAATTTTCTCTATCCCAGTTTGACTGAATTTCAGTTAGCTTGAGAGCTATTTTATTAGCTTCCTGTTCTCGCTGAATTTCCAAGTTAAGATAACTTAGTTTACGCCTTTCTTCCAAGTCTTCAGCCATTAACTGAAGTTCTCTTTCGCGTAGTTGCAAGGCTTTTTCTGCTTGTTCTCTTTGACTTTCAGCAAGTTTTACCTCGTGTTTTAAACGAGTTTTTGCTAACTCTAATTCGTGTTTTCTGAGTTGTAAGGTTTTTTCAGAAATTTCTAAAGTACGATCGCCTCGTTCAGCTTCAGCTTTAGCAATTTCAATATTAGCTAAAACCTCAATTTCTCTCATTTTTGCAATATCAGCTTGGATATCAGCTAATTCTTGCTCACGTTTACTTTTAGATCGGAAATAGTCAATTTCAGCTTGACGCGATCGCTCATCTTTTTGAAAAGGTGTAATAGCTGATTTTGATGTTGGTTTTTCCGCTAATTTTCTGCCTACAAAGATAGAAAGTATTCTGCTACCTGTCATGGAAATAAATCCACCAATAGCAGTTAAAACAAATGGAAATGCCATAATTTATGCTTCTGTGATTTTATAAATTAATCACAACCACCGTCATCACCACCATCATCACACATTCCATCATCGTCATGATGATCATCATCGTGATGATCATCATCGTGGTGATCATCATAATGATCTGGTTCTTGGTGATCATCAGAATAGTCTTGAGAACCATCATAACTTCCTATCCGACGATGACGTTTAAGTTCATCGGTAAGACCATTCAGGGCATTATTCAAATTACTCATATTTAAAGAAAACCACTCATTATCGTTTGTCTCGTTATCATGACTCACTTCGGTATCAGCCATTTCATCGGCATCTTGACCAGATAAAAGGATACTACCTTCATGTGAATCAGAATGTAAAATTACAGGATGTTCATTTAGTGCATTAAAATGTTCTAAATCCTTTTCCTCAAATTGCCATGAACTATTGTCATTACTCTTAAATAAATCAATCTCCTCCCCTTGATCGTCTATACAACTTGTTTGTAAAAGAAAATTAGAATCCTCAGACTCAGAAGAATCAAGATTCAACCAATCATCATCAGGATCAATCATCTTGACCTCTCTAGGTAGAAAACTATAGATAATATCGAGTCAGACTCATGTTTACCCCCATGTACAGAGTATTTACTAATGCCATATCCTATTTCTAACCGCTTGGGATAAGTTCTGCAAGCAGATTTTTAAAATTGCCTACAAATCTTACAGAGTAAATAATACAGCTTAGGATATGCTCCTAAAAATTACTCCTCCTACTAGGACTTAGCTAGTATGCTTGTCACCTATATTTGACCATATATACTTTTTTACAGCTTGGGATATTTCTGTCAAGCATATCTGAAAAATTCGGAAATTTTTCTGAAAAAATACCTGAACGCCTTGTAGGGTAAGATATACAACTTGGGATATCTACCGCAAATGTCTCGTCCTAATTCCAAAAAAGATAAAATTTACGCTGAATTAATTATTGCTGGATTGTTAACTTATATTAACTGGACTACAGATACATTAGAACGTCCAATTATTCAGAATTTTACCTGGTGGCCTTTAAAGGATGATCATGGCTTCCGATTTAAGGTTACTCCTGATGTGATAATTGATATTATCAGAGCTTGTAATCAAATTCCTCATTTCCGGTAATTAGAAAACAAAAACCTCACGGTTTTTACTAAATGTGGTACTACTGCTGTCAAAAAACGGGGTAAACCAGAAAGCCTTTATGATAATATTCGAGATGCAATTTCAACTTTGCATAAGTATAATCTAATTCAAGAAAAACAAGAGCGTAAACAAGGATATTCTTGTCAAGTACGAGATTTTACAATTAAGTTACCACATCCAATTACTAATCAAAATTAACTTAAAAATTACTTACAACAATTATTTGGTATAGGTAAAGATTGGGATATAGCTGCTGATAAATACAAACAGAAATCAAAGTTTAAAAAACTTGGTACTGTCGAATCAGAAACTATTGATCCTAATTTATATATTATTCAAACTGGGATTAAAGGTATCTGTCATGAAATTGTACAATTTGCACGAAAATTACCCTCAGAACTTACAGCTTATACTCTGGAATACCGGACTCATTTAGAAACTGTAATACCATTTTTAGAATATGCACTGGGTTTATCTTCGATGATTCCATCTCAAGAATATAGTGAATTAATATTAAGTGCTGCTAGAATTTATGTAGCCAATGGAGAGCATAAACGAGCTAAAACCTTATTAGGAAGATTATTAGAATCTAGTGATATTAAGCAGAATATTATAATTGCAGATAGCGATCATTTACTGGGAAATATTTATTTTCAACAAGGTCAATATCTTCAAGCTGAAAAATATTATTTGCAGTCTTATAATTTAAGAATTAAGATTTTAGGAAAACAACATTCTGATGCTGCAAATAGTGGTGAGGCGATCGCTAGATTATATAGTAACTGGGGTTTGTTTGAAAAATCAGAAAAATGGTACTTAAACACTAAGAATCTTCTAAAAGATATTTATGGTATTAATCATGTTTTATTTGCACATACTCTCAATGGTTTAGCCAATCTATATATCAAAATGCAAAGGTTTCAAGAAGCAGAAGATTATTATAATGAAGCTATTAAAATATTGACAAAACAATCTGATCCATATCCTTATTTTACAGATAGTCAACATGGATTAGCTAATCTATATATCCGTAAAAAAGAATATCAAAAAGCAGAGGAATTACATAAATATGCCATTGATTTGATAGAAAGTAAAGAAGGTGCAGAACATCATAGATTAATAACTCATTGGGCAAGTTTAGCAGTTGTATATTGTTTTCAATATAAGGTAAAACAAGCAATAAATTTATATAGAAAATGTATCAATCAATCCATTAAAATCTATGGAAACGATCACCCTTTTGTTGGTATATATCGTAGTGATTTAGCATGGATTTTTAGTAAAAATTGCCATTACCAAAAGCGTGCATTAATACTATTTAAGTCATCTATTGGTATTCTTATGAAAACTTGTACAGAAAACCATCCTAGTCTAATTAACGCTAAGAATGGATTAAAAAATATTCTGGAAATCACAAAGAAATAACATTCGATGTAAACTGTTTACTATCTTGAGCTAAACTTATTAACTATCTCCTCATGTGTAATACTAATTCCATTTTGCCAAAGTTCATATTCACTAATATCAATATCTTCATTCCAAACTAACCCACAACCACTAGGATCAATCATGAAATTTCTAAAAAATGCCGGATTTTTTAAAAGAAAAAACATCGGGATATCTAATAATTTAGAGATATCATATTTTCTTAGTTCATTATTTGTAAACTTCACAATTAAGGTAAGATCATCAATAGCTTGAGCCGAAATAATACGAGCAGGTTTCATAAAAACTCTCCATTATTTTAAAGGTGGAAGTTTACTAAACTCTTGGCTATTCCACATATTGAGCAGTTCTTTCTGGTACAATGTAGCCCATTCTA
>JBJTUF010000092.1:0-94079 GCA_046080565.1 Cuspidothrix sp.
CTTAAATCCTGTTGACATTACTTAGATACAGCGGCTAAATGGGTTCTCTCTTAAGCTACCTTGAGTTGTGTCACTTGAACATCCTCCCACATATCTAATAAATCCCCTTGTCAATAGGGTTTGAGATGCGCTAACCCTGTAGACCTTGGGGTAAACCTTTCAAATTTAAATCATTGTATTTACCTTCCGCAATTCCTGGTAATAAATAACGTAAATAGATGAAATTATTTTCACTCTTAACTGCTATTTCTTGAATAAAATTATCTTCAGAAATATTACGCTCATTAATCCATTTTCTGAGTTTTGGCTCATTATTCAAAGATAAGTGCAGATATTCTTTTACGTCTTCTTGACTCAAAGCTGTATAATCACTTTTTGTTAAATCCAATTCACCTACAGGAGTATCTGGGGATAAAGTTAAACGCTTTGTTTCTTGGTTATAAGGTCTTCTCGTTAGTAAAAAATAAATTCCATCAGGTAGATTTTGTGGTAAATCTAAAAGATTGCTATTTCCATCTTGTTCTACTTCATCCAGTGCATCAACAACAATAATTAGTTTCTGTCCTGGGGTTAATTTTTCGCTGGCTTTTTGTAGCAAAGTTCTTAAATCAGCGTTGTCTACATCTTGCAGAGAATAACGCTTAATTAACTGTTGACGAATATTCGCTAAAAACTGTTCTGGTTTATTGCGTCCTTCTGCAAAGACATTAAAATAACAAGGACATTTAATCACAGAAATATATTTAGCAGAAATAGCACTTTTCCCCATTCCTGCATCCCCAATTACGGTAAAATAACCTTTGGGTTGAGTTGCGAAAAAGTTATTAATGGCTTTGAAAACAAAATCCCGACCACAGAATAAGCGAGTTTTTTCAAAAATTAAGGCTTTAAATTCTTTGGGATAAACATCTAAATTCCAATCTGGATAAGGCTGATATTTTGAGGCTTTTGTTTGTTTAGCTACCGCAATAAAAGCTTCTCCAAATTCTTCTAATTCTGCGGAAAAGTTGATTTTGGCATTAATTATCTGTGTTTTGAGTTCGTTATTCTGATTCAGATACTTTTTGGTATTTTCTAGAAACTTAAAGGGAGCATTATTACTGTAAGCATCCCGGAAATAATCTTTAATTACTCTTTCTCTAAACAGATTTAAAATTGGTTGTGGCTTAAAAACACCATACCTTACCAAAGTGTAACTATAAACAGTATCAATATCATCAGCGATTTGGATAGGATGGAGTTTTAATTCTTGTAAAACTTTGATTACGGCTTCATTTTTTTGTGCTTGTTTAATGATTAATTGACTAGCTTGAGGAGCATACTTACTAATGACTGAAGTAATGGCAGCAAATTCTATCATGGTTTATTACCGAAAATTTAGTATTTTGCTTACGAGTAATATTACACTTACAATATCTTTATTCGCCATTTTTTGGTAGGTTGAGTTAAGCGAAGTAAAACCCAAGGCATTTGTTGGGTTGAGGCATGAAACCGAACCTATAAATTAAGAGTTTTTCAATTTGGTGAAGGTATTACACTTAACTATATAAATTTACTGTTGTATTTATTTGCGGTTTTTACCAAAATTTACGATTAATACCGATAAGTATAATAACGTAAAAATTACGTGAGACTTCTCCTAAACTGCATGATTATGTAACCTAAATAACTAATTTATGTCTGTGTAGTATGGATTTTTAACTGCTTTACACCTAGATATACATACTTGTAAAGTATTTTTAACAAAATGTTAAATTTTTATGTAATAACAAATTTAAATATATTTATTGGGAAAATTTGCAAAATAACTTATTGAATTATTGATATATTGTGGGGTAAGCTACAAATTCTGTGATGTGCAACTTCTTCTTGTCTTGCTCATCCCATGACTAAACCTGTCTCAAGTCAAATTGCCTTCTTGATCAATCTTTACCCGTTTGAGGTCAAGGCATCAGAAAAAGAAAAAAATAGCAGCAACCCAGCTTGATAACTGGAATGCAGCTTTCAGGCAAAATTTTTCAGACGGCTTGTAAAGCCAGTTTAGTCGGGTATGAAAACTCAAGATGGAAAGATTTTGTATTCCTGGGACGAAAAATAATACCGTCCATTAGTACGTCTCAAAACATGGTAAAAAAATGGTTGCAGCAATTGTCGCTGTAAGCAAATTTGTGCAGCAATAATACTGCTACCATAGAGCCGTATCGCTCCCAAATATAAGGAAAACTTATAATCTCATTAAGAATGAAGAAAGAGTAGGAATGAGAGTAAGTTGCACATAACGTGATTTGATAGTAAAAAGAAAGACTTCTTGGAAGAAAAATATGTCTTACGCGCAAACTAAGACTCAGGCTAAGTCTGGGTATCAAGCTGGGGTTAAAGATTACAGACTAACTTATTACACTCCCGATTACACTCCTAAAGATACAGATTTATTAGCAGCTTTCCGGATGACCCCCCAACCCGGAGTTCCTCCTGAAGAAGCTGGTGCTGCTGTAGCTGCTGAGTCTTCTACTGGTACATGGACAACAGTATGGACAGACTTGCTCACCGACCTAGATCGCTACAAAGGTCGTTGTTATGACATCGAACCAGTTCCCGGTGAAGACAATCAATACATCTGTTACGTTGCCTATCCTTTGGACTTGTTTGAAGAAGGTTCTATCACCAACGTATTAACATCCATCGTAGGTAACGTATTTGGTTTCAAAGCTTTACGGGCATTACGTTTGGAAGACATTCGCTTCCCTGTAGCTTACATCAAGACTTTCCAAGGACCTCCTCACGGTATCCAAGTTGAGCGCGACAAATTGAACAAATATGGTCTTCCTCTGTTGGGTTGTACAATTAAGCCCAAATTAGGTCTTTCCGCTAAGAACTACGGACGTGCGGTTTACGAATGTTTACGTGGTGGTTTGGACTTCACCAAAGACGACGAAAACATCAACTCTGCTCCTTTCCAAAGATGGCGCGATCGCTTCTTGTTCGTAGCTGAAGCTATCAATAAATCCCAAGCAGAAACCGGCGAAATCAAAGGTCACTACCTCAACGTTACCGCCCCCACCTGCGAAGAAATGTTGAAACGGGCTGAGTACGCTAAAGAACTCAAAATGCCCATCATCATGCACGACTACCTGACCGCAGGTTTCACCGCTAACACCACATTGGCTCGTTGGTGTCGTGATAATGGTATTCTTCTACACATTCACCGTGCGATGCACGCTGTAATTGACCGTCAGAAGAACCACGGTATCCACTTCCGCGTATTGGCTAAAGCTCTCCGCTTGTCTGGTGGTGATCACATCCACACCGGTACAGTTGTTGGTAAGTTGGAAGGTGAACGCGGTATCACAATGGGCTTCGTTGACCTATTACGTGAAAACTATGTTGAGCAAGATAAGTCTCGTGGTATTTACTTTACCCAAGACTGGGCTTCTCTACCTGGTGTAATGGCAGTTGCTTCCGGTGGTATCCACGTATGGCATATGCCCGCGTTGGTTGAAATCTTCGGTGATGACTCCGTACTACAATTTGGTGGTGGTACATTAGGACACCCCTGGGGTAATGCTCCTGGTGCTACAGCTAACCGCGTAGCTTTAGAAGCTTGTATCCAAGCTCGTAACGAAGGACGTAACATGGCTCGTGAAGGTAACGATATTATCCGCGAAGCTGCTAAGTGGTCTCCTGAGTTGGCTGTTGCTTGCGAACTATGGAAAGAAATTAAGTTCGAGTTTGAAGCAATGGATACCGTCTGATGATTTAAGATTTGCGATTTTGGATTATTGGATCAATTTAAAATCCAAAATCTAAAATCTAAAATTCATTGGGGCTGGGTCAATCATGGATTTAAAGCAAATTGCGAAAGACACAGCCAAAACTCTCCAAAGCTACCTGACTTATCAGGCTCTGAGGACTGTATTGGCGCAGCTAGGCGAAACAAATCCTCCTCTAGCACATTGGTTGCAAAACTTCTCGGCTGGAAAAATCCAAGACGGAGAAGCTTATATTGAGGAATTGTTTCTAGAAAAGTCAGATTTGGCTTTGCGGATTATGACTGTCAGGGAACACATAGCGGCAGAAGTAGCAGAGTTTTTACCAGAAATGGTGATAACTGGCATTCAGCAAGCCAATATGGAACAGCGTCGCCAGCATCTCGAACGCATCACGCAACTAAATTTATCAAGTCCCAGCCCAAAAACTGAAAGACAAACAATATCTGATCCTAATTTAGATAATTTATCTAATTAGTCACTCGATTTTGGATTTACGATTTTGGATTTTGGATTGACTCCACTCTAAAGTGTAGAATCTTGAAAATTTTAGATTTGGGATTTACAATTTTTCCGTTCTCAAGGACGGGGACTTTTACCAAATTTTTTTAATCTAAAATCTAAAATCTAAAATTCCCGATCAGTCAACCAAGTAATAAAAAATCTCCCCCACTTATCAAAAGCTATGCAAACTTTACCAAAAGAGCGTCGTTACGAAACCCTTTCTTATCTTCCCCCTCTGTCTGACGCGCAAATTGCTAAACAAGTTCAATACATTTTGAACCAAGGTTATATCCCCGCAATTGAATTCAACGAAACTTCTGAACCCACAGAACTTTACTGGACAATGTGGAAGTTGCCTTTGTTCGGCGCTAAGTCTACCCAAGAAGTATTAGGCGAAGTTCAAGGTTGCCGTTCTCAGTATGGTAACTGCTACATCCGTGTAGTTGGTTTTGACAACGTTAAGCAGTGTCAAGTTCTTAGCTTCATCGTTCACAAACCCAGCAGATACTAATATCTGATTTGGTTTAATTAAGTTTATTTACACCCTGGTGAGAGGTAGAGTTTTCTATCTCTCTTTTTTAGTTTTTGATAGAGAATAGAATTGTCGGTTGAGTAGCACATACAAAAGGCTGAAGGTGGTAATTATGCAACAAATTACTGTTAATGAAGCATCTCAACATTTATCTGATTTCATTGAAGCAGCACTTGGTGGTGATGAAATTATCATCATGAAAGATAATCAGCCTGTGGTGAAATTAATTCCTGTATTACCTGTGAAAATTCGTCCTAAATTTGGTAGTGCTAAAGGAATGATCAAAATGTCTGATGATTTCGATGCACCTCTGGAAGAGTTGAAGGAGTATATAGAATGAAGCAATTAATTGATACTCATACTCTGCTGTGGTTTACTATGGGTAATCCCAGAATTAGCGATAATTTGAGATTACAAATTGAGAATAATGACAATCTTTTAAGTATTGCCAGTGTTTGGGAAATGGCAATTAAACACAGCATAGGTAAACTTAATTTGGATATGAGTTTTGATGATTTTGTCGAACAGCAAATAATTGGGAACGGTATTACATTACAACAAATTAATACAAAGCATATTTCAGTTATTGCCCAACTACCCTTACATCATCGTGATCCTTTTGACAGAATGTTAATTGCACAGGCTATGGTGGAAAATATGCCTATAATAAGTGCTGATACAATTTTTGACGCTTATCCCATACAGCGTTTATGGTGAAAAATAACGGAGAATTTTGATATCTGTTTTTTTTAAACACAGAGGGTCTAAAGACTGCTTTACAAGCTATATTGCAATTGTCTTTTCTACCTTTCAAATCTGATAACCCATGATATAATCATCCATGACAAAACCACCACCAAAATCTATTATCTTACTTTCAATAATCTCAAAACCAAATCTAGTATAAGCTTCAATTGCTTTTTCATTTCTTTTATTCACATTGAGAATTATTTGTTTAAAGTTTATTTCTCGCGCTTTCTGGTATACGTGAAATAACATTTTTTGCCCATAACCAAAACCATGGAAAGATGGTAACAAATAACATTTATGTAATTTTAAATAACTGATATTATCTATTATTTCTGAGCCATAAGATAGATAGCCAACTAATTCAGAGTTATGTAAAACTTTATCATAAAATATCCCTTGCTTATAAATTTCATCTTCAATTACTCCTATTCCATACATTTTATCTAGCATATATTCGATTTGTTCATGGCTGATAATTGTTGGATAATGGGTAAACCAAATTTCTCGACTAACTTTTCTCAAATTTTCTAAATCAGCATCTAGTAACTTGGTAATGGTAATTAATGAATCATTCATAGCAATAATTACAAGTATATTCTCAGTATAATCTACCATTTAATTGACTATTGTTACCAAAAAAATCTATGATAATTGCAATAAATCATCACCAGGGATAATTTTATGAGTTATTATATTGCTCCTAGCTTTCTTGATAAACTTGCAGTTCATATCACTAAAAACTTTTTAAACATTCCTGGTATTCGAGTTCCCCTAATTCTAGGTATTCATGGACGCAAAGGAGAGGGAAAATCCTTTCAATGCGAATTAGTCTTTGAGAAAATGGGTATCGAAGTTACTTTAATATCTGGAGGAGAACTAGAAAGTCCAGACGCAGGAGACCCAGCGCGGTTGATACGTCTGCGTTATCGGGAAACCGCAGAATTAATCAAAGTGCGGGGGAAAATGTGCGTACTGATGATTAATGATTTAGATGCAGGTGCGGGACGTTTTGACGAAGGAACTCAATATACAGTAAATACCCAGTTGGTAAATGCTACATTGATGAATATTGCTGATAATCCCACAGATGTGCAGTTACCAGGAAGTTATGACTCTAATCCTTTATGTCGTGTTCCCATTATTGTGACAGGAAACGATTTTTCTACCCTCTATGCACCATTAATTCGTGATGGGAGAATGGAAAAATTTTATTGGCAACCTAACCGAGATGATAAAGTAGGAATTGTGGGGGGAATTTTTGCAGAAGATGGACTTTCACAAAGAGAAATTGAACAATTAGTTGATACTTTTCCCCAGCAATCAATTGACTTTTTTAGTGCTTTGCGTTCTCGGATATATGATGAACAAATTCGTAATTTTATCCACAAAATTGGTTTTGAGAATGTTTCTTTGCGAGTTGTCAATAGTTTAGAAGGTCCCCCAATATTTACCAAACCAGATTTTACTTTATCTCATTTAATTGAGTCTGGTAAATTTATGGTCGGTGAACAAAAACGAGTGGAAACTTCTCATTTAGTTGATGAATATAATCGTTTAAATCGTGGAAAAGGTTCTCAAGTAACTTCACCTATTGTGGAAGTTCCAGTTAGTCAACCTACAATTAATCAACCTATTCAGTTAAGTTTAGAAACCCAAGCCCAAGTTAGACAAATTTTATCTCAAGGTTGTAAAATCGGCGTTGAACACGTTGATGAAAGACGTTTTCGTACAGGTTCTTGGCAAAGTTGCGGTAATCTGAATATTAATAGTGAATTAGATGCTATTTCTACCTTAGAATCTTGTTTAGCTGAATATAATGGTGAATACGTGCGGTTAGTAGGAATTGACCCCCAAGCGAAAAGACGGGTGGTAGAAACAATTATTCAACGTCCTAATAGTAGGTAATAGGTAAGATGCTATCTGTTACCCCCAAATTTTTGGATTCCTCCTACCTAAAATGCACGCTTTTTCAGCTATACCCTTGAAAAGTTTTGCACCTACTTTCCTGTTTATTAGCCTCAAACCTTTGATAAGTATCTGAGCAAAATTAATTAAACACTTTGAAAATACCTAAACTAATGAATTAGGTAGAGACAAACCTCTTTTTTAAGGAGGGCTGTTTCATTCTCTAAAAGGTGCATAATCTCAAGATTCGATTTTGGTGATCTGCTTGCAGCAGCGCTTACGCTATCGCTCTGATTTTCCGGGGAAAAATTTGTGATTTTTGAATCAATTATGTAAGGTTCAGATCAATTTTATTTCAAAAACGATCACTAAAGATATTGACAAATGTACCTTCATGAACGAATGAAACAGCCCCGCATTTCTCATTTCGCTTTGTAATATATGAAGATTACAAAAATTGGGGTTAATGGTCGTTGAATAGCGATCGCTAAAGGTCTATAGTTCATACGTTTAAATACTGAATAATGTCATCATTGTTTGTCAAATTTATTGAAGTATTAAAGTATGACATTTTGAAGTGCGGAAAGTTGGCTAGATATACAGCACTTCCCGATGTTATGAGATACAAATTTAACAGGCAGGATGCCTGTTCCACAAGGGTTTTATGATTTCAGTTTGTACCTCACTGATATGAAATATGCTGTAGGTTGGGATGTCTGCTTTCTGCTATATCTTTCTATTATGTAGTAAATAAGTCATCATTTCCCCCTTACCTTTGATTTTAATTAAACCCCGTTTTTCTAGCAAATACTGATCTTTTAATATGTGATAAGTACCTTCACAAACTTGAATATTATCAGGTATTCCATGGGATTCCATTCTACTAGCTGTATTCACAGTATCACCCCACAAATCATAAGCGAATTTCTTTAAACCAATCACCCCAGCAACTACTGGACCTGTACTAATACCAATGCGAATTTGAAAAGATAAATTATTTTTTTGATTAAAATCATGGACAGCTTTTTGCATATCTAAAGCCATATTTGCTATAGCTAAAGCATGATCAATCCGATAATTAGGTAAACCAGCTACTGCCATATAAGCATCACCAATAGTTTTAATCTTTTCGATGCCGTGATGTTCTGCTAATTCATCAAATAAACAAAAGATTTGATTTAATAATTCTACTAATTCCGGTGGTTATGTATGACTTGATAATTCTGTAAATCCAACAATATCTGCAAATAATACTGTCACTTCATGAAAAATATCTGCAATAGTTGTCGGTTGATTTTTTAATTGTTTTGCAATTACCGCAGGTAAAATATTTAATAATAAACGTTCCGATTGTTCTTGAGCTATTTCTAACTCTCTTTTGGATCTAAATTCCTTTTTCTTGAGTTTCTCGTATAAATAAACTGAAAATACACAAATTGTTGCCGTCCAAAATAAATATAAACCTTGTTCTATATAATGGGAAATGGGAGGTTTCAATGTAGGGCGATATATCAGATATATTCCTAAATACCAAACAATTGTTCCCACCTGTGCAATAAAATGTATCCGCCATTTCACAGGAATAATTGTGGCTTGAGTAATAAACATCAAGTTCCAAATATTGGTCATGGGTTCAAAATAATTAAACAATAACGCTGTAGAAAGTTGGATAGTACAAGTGGCTGACCAACATAACCTTAAAAAAAACATATCTAAATAACGACGTGCTAGAGGTGTTTTACATAACAACCAGCACACAACAATAAAAAATTCTAGTAATAACCCAATTTTGAGCGCGTATATTTTTTCAACGATTTCTTGATTGACCCATATAAAAAAAGCAGTCAGAGTTAAGCCAATAATCATCATCAGTTTGGCTTGCAATTCTAAGCGGTTCAGAAAGAAAATTTGACGCTGTTCTCTATAAGATTGGGCGAAATATTCACTAGTCTCAAAGTCAAATAATTCTGGGCTGACAATTGCCTCTAGTTGGGTTTTGATAGCATTAATATTAGTCATCATGCCCGTTTTGCGTTATGAGTAACTATATCAGTGTAACCGTATTGAGAGAAAATAAATGGGTCGTCCCCCGACATTAACTTTTGATCGTGGCACATTAATTTTACACCCACCGCCACGTAGTAAAACCTGGATAGACTATGCAATTTGGGATGATAGAATCGAAAAGTTTCGCATTCCTGCCATTAGATACCGTCCCTTAGTTGAAGCACTCCAAGCAGAAGCAACGGATTTTATTGATGAAGCTAAGGCTTTTTATCCTTTGGAGTTGGTATCTAGCCTGGGAATGACACCCTATCCCCACCAAAACGAGGCTTTAGCGGCTTGGAAATTGGCGGGACGACAGGGGGTAGTGGTGCTACCAACGGCGGCGGGAAAGACTTATTTAGCCCAAATGGCGATGCAAGCTACACCACGTACCACGTTAATTGTAGTACCAACTTTAGATTTAATGCACCAGTGGTATGCTCACTTAGTAGCCGCTTTTCCTGATGGGGAAGTGGGATTACTGGGAGGTGGTTCACGGGATAGAACGGCGATTTTAGTAGCTACCTATGATAGTGCGGCGATTCACGCAGAAAGTTTAGGTAATAAATATGGGTTGATAATTTTTGATGAATGCCACCATTTACCTACAGATTTTAACCGAGTGATTGCGGAATATGCGATCGCCCCCTACCGCTTAGGACTTTCCGCCACCCCAGAACGCACAGATGGCAAGCATATAGATTTAAATATTCTTATTGGTAAAGAAGTTTATCGCCAACGTGCTGAAGATTTAGCAGGTAAAGCTTTAGCTGCCCATGAAATTGTACAAATTAAAGTTAAATTATCCCAATTAGAAAGAGAAAAATACAATCAATTAATTCAAACTCGCAATGATTTTTTAAAGCAATCAAAAATTTCTTTAGGAAGTCTCCAAGGTTGGCAAATGTTTGTGCAAATGAGTGCGCGATCGCAACCTGGACGTAGGGCAATGTTAGCCCATCGTCAAGCCAAAGAAATCGCTTTAGGAACTGATGGAAAAATTCGCATCCTTTTAGACCTATTAGCTACCCATTATCCCGAACGGATTTTAATTTTTACTGCCGACAATACCACTGTTTACCGCATTTCTCAAGACTTATTAATCCCAGCGATTACCCATCAAACCCCAGTTAAAGAAAGACATGAAATATTAACTAAATTTAAACAAGGTGAATATAATACCTTAGTGGCTTCTAATGTCCTTAATGAAGGTGTAGATGTTCCCGCCGCCAGCATTGCCATTATCTTATCTGGTACAGGTTCAACCAGAGAATATATTCAAAGGTTAGGGAGAGTCTTACGTAAAGGTAATATAGATAATAAACAGGCAATTTTATATGAAGTTATCGCCGAAGATACGAGCGAAGAAGGAACTTCTGCCAGACGTAGAGGAGAAAATAAAACTCCAGGAGAAAAACCCAAAAAAGGCAATTTACAAGTTATTTATGGTAATAGCAACAACAGCGATTTAAAAGCAGCAGAACAATTAGAAATTAATTACTCAACCGAAAAGAAAGATGTTACCAACGGACTTACTGATACACCGCCAAAACGGCGAAGAAATTATCCCAAAAAGACTGAAACTTGATCAAAAACATTTGAATTTAGCCACTGACTTAATTGATTTTTTTCAGCAAGCAGTTGGCAAAACTCAAGGTTTACTAGAACGTCAATTAGCAGACTTTGAAGGAGATACCACAGATTACCGCATGAAACGGGGTTTAGCCTATATTCTCAAAAGTAGTTTTTGCACCTTTGAAATAGTCAGTCCCCTTGAATCACCTATGTTAAGAGCAAAAGTATTTGCATTAGCAGCAAAATCCGTTGCTAGTCGGCAATCAACTGATATTATTTTAAATAAAATTGCCGATGATTTAAGTCAAGAACTCAACCAAGAAGTTTTACCCCATCAAATTCGCAATGGACTTTATGCCGACTTATCAGAAAATAAAATTTTAACAGCTTTTGATGCCACTAAACCAGAAGATATATTACATCGTTATAATTTATCCCAAATCCAAGGAGTTTTTTACAAAGCCAGTCAATTAATATTAAACGCCCATCGTAATGTTCCCGGAGAATATAAACTCTTATTTCGTTATTTAAAGCTATTTCAACTAATGGCTTATATTGAAGGTGATGCCGATCATGGATTTACAATTACAGTAGATGGCCCCACTAGTTTATTTACTCCTAGCACACGTTATGGTTTAGCCATAGCCAAATTAATTCCCGCCTTACTTCATGTGACAAAATGGAGTTTATCAGCCACTTTACAAACCCGCGACTTTTACACAAATGAATGGAGAACCGGACGTTTTACCCTTAATTCTGAATGTGGTTTAGTTTCTCACTATCCCCTAGGAAAGCCCTATGATAGTATGTTAGAGGAATCATTTGCTAGTAAATGGGATGCTTTAAAAAGTGGTTGGTTCTTAGAAAGAGAAGTAGATTTAATTCCCATTCCTGGTAGTGTGATGATTCCCGATTTTCGTTTAGTTCATCCCGACGGACGGACATTTTTATTAGAAATTGTTGGTTACTGGCGACCAGAATATTTACAAAAGAAATTCGCTCAAGTCAGACGCGCCAATTGTGATAATTTAATTTTAGCTATTTCCGAAAGATTGAACCTGGAAAAAGCTGGAGTAAAACTAGATAATGTACCAGCAAGAATAATTTGGTTTAAAGAAAAACTCTTGCCAAAATCTGTATTGGCAGTGATGGAATGATATGTCATTTTGCCGTTTGGTAAAGTACAAAATTATCTGCGTCTATCTCCGTTCATCTGTGTTTTATTAATACTGCTTGGGAACAAACAAAAATATCTCTAACCCTTACCTATTCCCTAAATAACTAAAAATTAAACATTACTCTTTCCTATCCCCCCTCAACAGTCAACAGTCAACCATTCATTAAACTTCATTACGAAATAAGAAGGTAGCTAAAAAACATGATACCTTCTGATCTGGTCAAACAATTACACAAATTTTACAAAGGAGAACACAGTGGCAATGGAATCCAATGTACTAACGGGCGCAACTGTAGATAATCAAGATATAAGTGAATATGTTGCTCATTTACAGTTGCATATGACGCTGCAAGCTCGCAACCTGGTTCCAACCCTTAAACAGACAGTAGGAGATAGTCGTCAGCAATTACTTCATCAAACCCAGGCTGACTTTGAAAAATTCGCTTCTCGTCAAGTTTTATAGATTTAATAGGATTTTTGCTATAATAGGCATAGAATAAAAGCAGATATTGTGGTTTTAGCTTCCAGGCAAAAGCCGCGATATTTTGTTTTTGATATTTTTTCCACTATTTTAGTCTGGACTTACGCAAAATTTGCTTCAAATACCGTCATTCGGACCCAAGGAAGCAATCTCAAACCCATAGATTTCGTTAAAATGCGTAAGTCCTATTTAGTTAACAAAATTACTCTTTAGAACCAAGACCTAAGAGCCAAAAGCCGTTAAAATAATTGCAGCAGTACATCATCAATCATATTTTGTAAAGGTTAAATCGCGGCTTGAATCAAAATGACTTCACTACTCCCTCGAAACCTCAGCGTGATTATCCGACCAGTCCAACATAGGGACTTGGACGAAATTGAACGTCTAACTCAAGAATCCTTATCCCATCTTCCTCCCCAAGAAGTTGGCGAGACCATGCAAAAAATGCAATGGTTAAGACGTTGGTATGGATTACTGAAATTCTTAAGTTGGTTTCCCAATCCCTTACAGTATCGCTTTTGGGGTTACGTCGCTCAACAAGGACGTATGATCCTGGGGATGATTAAAATATCACCGTTTAACCGCACTCGCAGCACTTGGCGGATTGATAAAGTGATGTTAGCAGGTACGAGCGATCGCATGGGAGTAGGATCACAATTACTGCGTCATTGCTTTGAGTCCATTTTAGAAGCGCGGACTTGGATTTTAGAGGTTAACGTCAATGATGTTGATGCCTTAGCACTGTATCGCCATAACGGGTTTCAACGTCTAGCTGAAATAACATATTGGGAAATTAACCCCCAAAGATTAGCTGAATTAATCCAAACTGAGCCAGATTTACCCAATCTTTTACCAGTTAGTAACGCTGACGCTCAACTGCTCCATCAATTAGATACAGCATCCATGCCACCCTTAGTGCGCCAAGTATTTGACCGTCATACCCACGACTTTAAAACCACTTTCTTTGGCGCTATTAGTGATGCTGTGAAACAGTGGATGACAAAAACCGAAGTAGTTAGCGGTTATGTCTTTGAACCCCAACGCAAAGCCGCCATAGGCTACTTTCAGGTGCAACTTGACAGGACAGGCGAAAATCCCCACGTAGCCACACTGACGGTTCACCCTGCCTATACTTGGCTATATCCTGAACTATTGTCTCAATTAGCGCGCATTGCCCAAGACTTCCCCAAACAATCACTACAACTAGCTTCCTGTGACTATCAACCCGAAAGAGAAGAATATTTAGAACGCATCGGGGCAAAACGCATAGAACATACATTAATCATGTCTCGTTCCGTTTGGCATAAACTCCGAGAATCTAAATTTGTCTCCTTAGAAGGGATTCAATGGCAAGAAATGTTACAAGGACTGCAACCAACCCGGAAACCTATCCCCGGTGGAATGTCATGGGTACAAGAACCTCAAGCCATACAGCAAACCGCTAATATAGATATAGCTTCTCCCTCAGAACCCATGCCAGATGAACCCCAGGAGCAATAATAACGTGATCTCTGATGCCTCTAAATCATTTATCTCTGCCTTGGGTGTTGATGTTGGTAGTAAACGTATCGGTTTAGCTGGGTGTGATGGTACTGGCTTAATTGCCACAGGTATCACCACAATTGAGCGTAAATCTTTTGTTGAAGATGTGGAAAAAATTCAACAAATAGTTAATGACCGACAAGTACAAATTTTAGTTGTCGGTTTACCATATAACATGGATGGTTCTTTGGGTTTTCAAGCCCGTCATGTCCAAAAATTTGCCACTAGACTAGCCAAGTCTCTACAACTACCTTTGGAATATATAGATGAACGTTTAACCTCTTTCCAAGCAGAACAACTGTTAATTGGCGAAAATCGTTCCCCATCGAGAAATAAGGGTTTAATTGACCGTAAGGCGGCAGCCTTGATATTACAACAATGGTTAGATGTGAGGCGAACTTCAGTAAATTCATCAGTAACATTTACTGATAAGTGATCCCTTTTAACAGTTGTAGTTCATTGATCTACAAGATGCTGTATATTAATAGAAAGTTCAAGAAGCGTAGATCCTTGGGAAGTGGTGTAAGTCCTGCTCTGAAATTGCGGAGAGTTAGAATTAACCTAACCATAGCTCCTGTATGGCAGGAAATCCTATAAATCAGACAAAATAAAACATTTTCAAGAGTAGCTAATCAAATCAGAACTGAAAAACGAAAAACCTTTAAGGTAGTTCGGGACCTTATTTTGTAATAAAAACCGAATAGTGTGGCTTGTAGTTAGCCCTGTAAGGCTTCACCGTAAGCTTTAGTTGAAGGATGTTAGTCTTACCAAGCTAGAAATATTTAATTATGTTTTTAGTAACTATTATTTAAAGTTAGATAATTCAGCTATGTTTTCCTCTCCATTCCCCGAAGATAATGATCGTGCTTCCGAAAGTTCTCTGACTTTGACAGATGAGCTAGAACGAACTTTAGAATGTTACATTGAGCATACCCTCTCAGTAGATGGACAAAAATATGTCCTGCTGCTACCTGTGGATGCACCCATAGAAATTTTCGCGTGGGAAAGTGATGGCGAAGAAGAGGAAGCAGTTTTAGTAGAAGATGATGAAGTCATCGAAGAAATTTTTAGCACTGCTCAAGCGGTTCTTTCTGAGCAAAATCTTATTCTCAAGAATACTGCTTATGCCTTGACTGTAGCAGGTGATTTACCTCCTGAAGATGAATCCAAATTATTCACTTTAGAAATTGAAGATGAAGAAAATGGTTTAGAACCAGAACAACTGCTGGAAATTGCCACTTTTTATCATCAAGACCAGGAGTATGCCATTTATACTCCCCTCGATCCTTTGCTCTTTTTTGCCAGAATTACTCAGACAGGTGAACCAGAATTACTTTCTCCTGAAGAGTTTCGCCAATTTCAACCTCTCTTAGAAGAACATCTTTTTAAGGAAGTTGAGTAGTTACGGTTGACTATTGACTGTTGACGGTTAACCGTTAACGGTTAACTGTTGCCCAATTCCAGAAGCTAAGTCTCATTCTATTCAACTATGACCCGTAATCATCTATTACAGCCTGATTTAATTTTACCAGGTTCAATTTTGACTTTAACACCAGATTTAATCCAACAATATGGGCTTAAAGGTCTAGTATTGGATGTAGATGAAACCTTAGTACCAATCACGGCGGATTCAACTTTTCCAGAATTGCAAATATGGGCAGAAACAATTCGTGACTCTACAGCATTATGGTTAGTTAGCAATAATTTAAGTGAAGCGAGAATCGGTAGTATTGCCCGTTCTTTAGATATACCTTACTACTTAGGCGCGGCTAAACCCTCCCGCCGCAAAATTCGCGCAGCGTTACAAGAGATGAATTTACCAGCCCATGAAGTCGGGATGGTAGGCGATCGCTTGTTTACAGATGTTTTAGCGGGTAATCGTTTAGGAATGTTTACAATTTTGGTTGAGCCAATTATCCATCCTGATTTTACAGACCTGCGTACCCACCCCATCCGTAACATTGAAGTTTGGATATCCGAAATACTAGGGGCATCTATTAACGGGAAGAGTTAGGGGCGCAGGAGTGCAGGGGTGCAGACAATAATTTCATTCTTCATTCTGAACTCCTGATAGGGAAGCGTGGTGAAGCCATACTCCTGCCTCCTGCCTTTTAGCATTATGTATTTTTGTGTGGATTTGCATACAAAAATTTACAAATTTTGATAATTCGTGAAAAAACTAAACCTAAAGAAATAGTTAAGAAAATCTATAGTTTACAAAAAATAGGCGATCATTAATTTTAATAACATCAGGGTCAGCCGAAAAAAGACCCTAGCAGATAACAAATAAATATAAACCTATACAGCGTCAACCTTCACGATAGAGGGATTGGCGCTGTATAATTTTTTGGAAGTCTAGCAAGTGACTGTTGACCACTGATAACTGACCACTGACCACTGACTAATGACCAAAACAATTGTTATTAAAATCGGTACTTCCAGTCTTACCCAACCAGAAACAGGACAATTAGCTCTTTCTAGCATTGCTACTTTAGCGGAAACTCTCTCTGATTTGCGAAGACAGGGACATCGAGTAATTTTAGTTTCATCTGGCGCGGTGGGCGTAGGTTGTGCGCGGTTAGGTTTAACTGAACGTCCGAAAAATATAGCCTTAAAACAAGCTGTAGCGGCGGTTGGTCAAGGGCGCTTAATGCGTATATATGATGATTTATTTAGTATTTTACAACAACCTATAGCCCAAGTATTATTAACTAGAGCAGATTTGGTACAACGTAGCCGTTATCTAAATGCCAATAACACTTTTCAAGAATTACTTAGTTTAGGAGTAATTCCTGTGGTAAATGAAAATGATACGGTGGCGGTAGAAGAATTAAAATTTGGTGATAATGATACTCTCTCGGCATTAGTCGCTAGTTTAGTAGAAGCAGACTGGTTATTTTTACTCACGGATGTTGATAGATTATATTCAGCCGATCCCCGTTCCGTACCTGATGCTAAACCCATTAGTGTGGTTAGCAGTATGCAAGAACTGACAGAACTACAAGTACAAACTGGTGGCCAGGGTTCTCAATGGGGAACAGGGGGAATGATGACAAAAATTTCTGCGGCCAGAATTGCGATCGCTGCTGGTATCCGCACAGTCATCACCCAAGGAAGATTTCCGCGTAACATTGCCAAAATTATTGAAGGAGAAACCATCGGTACACACTTTTTACCCCAACTAGAACCCACTTCAGCCCGGAAACGTTGGATCGCCTATGGTTTGATCCCCGGAGGCAAATTATATTTAGATCCAGGAGCGATCGCCGCCATTACCAAAGGTGGAAAATCCTTATTAGCAGCAGGTATTAAAGCTGTAGATGGGAAATTTGACAATCAAGAAGCCGTGCAATTATATGATACTAATGATCATGAAATTGCTAGAGGGCTGGTAAATTATAGTAGTGACGAATTGCAAAAAATTTGTGGCCGACATTCAAGAGAAATACCCTCAATTTTAGGTTATGAAGGCGTAGATACCGTCATACATCGAGATAATTTAGTATTAATTTAACAACCCTTCGGGCGAGGTAGAGGGTAGGAGGCAGGAGGTAAAATTTTTAATTAATTAAGAATCAAGTCTTTTTACCTGCACCATTTGAGTTTAAATCCTCCGCCACCATTTTTTGATTTGGTGGTCTTCAATTAGAGGTAGGTTTGAATCATCCTCAAATTAGGCTTCTGCCTCCTGCCTTTTAACTCCTACCTCTTTCAAATTACCAATTACCCATTACCAAATTGTGAACTTACTGCGTTTAATCCCCATTTTTGATAATAGTGTTTCTACCTGGTCTTTAGAAGCTCGTTTATTACGTTGGCTAACATTAACATGGATGTTTATCGGACTAATAATACTATTTTCTGCATCCTATGCTGTAGCTGATGAACGCCAGGGTGACGGGTTATTTTATTTCAAACGTCAAATTCTTTGGGGTATCGTTGCCTTAATTATTTTCAACATCATTGTTAATTTGCCATTGCGGAAAATTTTAGGAGTATCTCATTGGTTTTTAATATTTTTCCTGTTCTTAATTTTTGTGACATTAATCCCAGGATTAGGAAAAAAAGCCTTTGATGCAGCCAGATGGATAGCTATTGGACCAATTCCCATTCAACCATCAGAATTAATTAAACCATTTTTAGTATTACAAAGTGCCACACTTTTTAGCAAATGGGAAAAACTATCTTGGGAAATACGTTTATCTTGGTTAGGTGTTTTTAGTCTTGTCTTATTAGGAATATTAGCTCAACCTAATTTAAGTACCACAGCACTTTGTGGAATGACAATTTGGTTTATTGCCTTAGCAGCAGGATTACCCTATAAATACCTGGGAGGAACAGCCCTTGGTGGTGTAATTTTAGCCTTACTGAGTATTAGCATCAGAGAATATCAACGTAAACGGATTATGTCCTTTATGAATCCTTGGGCTGATCCGACAGGAGATGGTTATCAATTAGTACAAAGTTTACTAGCTGTAGGTTCAGGTCAAACTTGGGGGGCTGGGTTTGGACTTTCTCAACAGAAGTTATTTTATTTACCAATCCAAGATACTGATTTTATCTTTGCAATTTTTTCTGAAGAATTTGGTTTTGTGGGAGGTATTTTACTATTACTAATGTTAGCCTTATTTGCCACTATAGGATTAATTATTGCCCTGAAATCTAAAAATCTCACATCCCAATTAGTCGCCATTGGTGTGGTAGTGGTAATGATTGGTCAATCACTATTACATATTGGTGTAACTACAGGTGCATTACCAACTACAGGTTTGCCTCTACCCATGTTTAGTTATGGTGGTAACTCCATGATTGCTAGTTTAATATCTTCGGCTTTACTAATTCGAGTAGCCAGAGAAAGCAGTGAAGCAGAAGTAATTCCCCTCCGTAAAACACCATCGGAAAATCGGGCAAGAAGACGATTTTTTTAGAATTATGCTACATCTACCGATTGCTAAAATATTCTTAAGGGGAATTTTAGATTTTAGTTAGATAAAAAATTGCTTATAATTTCCGTCCTTGAGGACAGAAAAATCTTCCTTTAACAGAAATTCAAAAAAATTAATATAAAAAATCAGAGTTAGGTTATATAATAACGGCTGATTGATATCATAGCACAAAGCAGGAGGCAGAAGGGAAAGCCTTGTTATATACAGGTTTCAAGGACTAATAATGTCCTAATTATCCTGGCTACAGCTATATCTATAAAATTCAACCTGGATTAAAACTATGGATGAAGAACAACGTCGCGCTTATTGGCGTGAGAATACCGCTTTAATTAGAAATCTTTTAATTATTTGGGCTTTAGCTGCCATTGTGTTTAGTATCTTGCTAGTTCAACCATTAAATTCAATTCGCTTTTTTGGTCTTCCTTTTGGTTTTTGGATGGCACAACAAGGATCTATTTTGATTTTTGTAGGCTTAATTTTTACCTATGCTTTCCAAATGGATAAATTAGATCGCAAATATAATAAGAAGTGAGGATAAATAGTGTCAGTCGAACTTTGGACGATTTTAATAGTAGGACTTTCTTTTGTTCTATATATTTATATTGGTTGGCAATCACGGGTAGAAAATACCAAGGATTTCTTTATTGCTGGCCAGGGTATTCCCTCCATTGCCAATGGTGCAGCAACAGCAGCAGATTGGATGTCTGCGGCTTCGTTTATTTCCATGGCTGGGTTAATTTCTACCTTGGGTTATGATGGTTCAATTTATTTGATGGGGTGGACAGGTGGCTATGTTTTATTAGCTTTATTATTAGCCCCATATTTACGGAAATTCGGTAAATATACTGTACCAGATTTTGTGGGCGATCGCTATAAATCAAATCTCGCTCGTTTAGTTGCTGTAGTTGCTGCTATTTTTATTTCTCTTACCTACGTCGCTGGGCAAATGCGTGGTGTAGGAATTGTATTTAGCCGCTTTTTACAAGTTGATATTAATACTGGTGTAATTATTGGTATAGTTATCGTCGGCTTTTTTGCGGTTTTAGGTGGGATGAAAGGGATTACTTGGACACAAGTTGCCCAATATGCCATCTTAATTTTAGCGTACCTGATTCCTGCCATTGCGATCGCCTTTATTCTCACAGGAAATCCTTTTCCCCAATTAGCCTTTACCTTTAGTGATATTGCTGATAAATTAAATCAAATTCAGACTGATTTAGGTTTTGCCCAATATACCCAACCTTTTGCTAACAAAAGCATGATAGATGTTCTATTCATTGCTATTGCTTTAATGGTAGGTACTGCTGGTTTACCTCATATTATCGTTCGGTTTTATACAGTTCCTAGTGTAAGGGCAGCGAGATTTTCCGCAGGTTGGGCATTATTATTTATTGCCATTCTTTACACCACAGCCCCAGCTTTATCCATGTTTTCTCGCTACAATTTAATTACATCTTTGCACAATCATACAGTAGCAGAAATCAGCCAATTAGATTGGGCTAATAAATGGGAAAAAACCAAACTTCTGACTTTTGAAGATAAAAATCAAGATGGTAAATTTCAATTAACTCCTAAAAAAGAAACTAATGAAATTACCATTGACAATGATATTATTGTCCTCTCAACTCCCGAAGTCGCAAATCTTCCTGCTTGGGTAATAGCTTTAGTCGCAGCAGGTAGTTTAGCAGCAGCTTTATCCACAGCTTCCGGGCTATTATTAGTAATTTCTAGTTCCGTTGCCCATGATCTTTACTATCGCATTTTCGATTCTACGGCTTCAGAAGAAAAACGAGTATTTGTTGGGCGCGTTGTTGTTGGTTTTGCCCTAGTTTTAGCGGGTTATTTTGGTGTCAATCCTCCTGGTTTTGTTTCTCAGGTGGTAGCTTTTGCTTTTGGTTTAGCGGCTGCGAGTTTTTTCCCAGTCATAGTATTAGGAATTTTTGATAAACGTACAAACTCCGAAGGTGCAATTGCCGGAATGTTGACAGGTTTAATTTTCACCATGATATATATTATTGGGGTGAAATTTGGCGACATGACACCTTGGTTTTTTGGCGTTTCTGGTGAAGGTATTGGTACTTTAGGGATGGTAATTAATTTTATTGTCACTATTGTAGTTTCTCGTTTAACTCCTCCACCATCCGCAGATATTCAAGCCTTAGTGGAAGATTTACGCACCCCTAGTTTTGAAGAATAATGATTGGTAATTGGTGATTGGGAACAAATTGATTACCCATTACCCATTACCCATTACCTATTTACCCAATTCCTCAATATTCTTCATTGCTTGTTGATATAGTTCCTTGTTTCCTTCTTTGTCAAAAAGAGCAGCAGCCCGTTGTAAATCTTTTAATGCCCCGCGTTTATCACCACTTGCAGCATAGGCGTTACCACGATTATTAAAAGCAGCCGCAAAATTAGGATTAATCCGAATAGCTTCATTATAATCAGCGATCGCTTTTTGCTGTTCTCCCCTCGAAGAGTAAGCATTACCGCGATTATTATAAGCTACAGAATATCCCTGATCTATGCGAATTGCTTGGGTATAGTCTTCTAGCGCCCCATTTTTATCACCTTGATTAGCACGGGCATTGCCCCTATTATTGTACACTTCTGCATATTTAGGAGCAAGATTAATGGCTTGATTATAATCCGCAATAGCCGCCCTATAATTGCCCATAGAGGTATAAGCATTACCACGATTATTATAGGTTTCCGCATCATTCCCATTGAGACTTAGTGCCTTATTATAATCAGCGATCGCTCTCTCTTTATTACCAATATCAAAATAAACTAATCCCCGACTTTTAAAAGCTGCTGCATATTCTGGGTTAAGACCAATTGATTTACTATAGGCAGCAATTGCGGCCTGGGAATTGCCTTTTAAATGTTGAGTTTGTCCCTGAATATAAAATTCTTCAGCTTTCGATATTTTTCCTCTCTGTGGAGTAGGCGTACTTACCCCAATTTCTGTAACTAATACATCTGGATTATTACTGCAAGAAACGCAAATAATAGTGGTAAAAATGGTAAACAAGAAAATATTCAAAGCTTTGTTTACCTGTCGCTGTTTGTGTCTAAATAACTGCCATTTCATAATTTACTATAAATCGTCATTATACCTAGAACAAATCATTAACTAAATTGCTTTATTCCTTCTGCAATATTCACCCCTTATCAGCAGATTTCCTGACATTATCGTGAATTAATAAATAATTTTACTGAGTCAATCCCTGTATTTTTCTCAAAATACCTAAAATCATATATTTACTAATAGTAATCACCTGTAGCTTTTATCAATCTCATGAGGTAAAACCTAATTTATTTACTGTTTCTTGTTACCTGTTCCTAAAACTAAAAAAACTCTCTACCTCACCAGCTTGATAAATAATATATTTACATTTAGATTATTACTCAACTACTATTGATAATTCTGTTAATTTTGTTAGCAATTTCCAAAAAAAGGTATGCTATTATGTTAAAATTTAGCGTGAAATCATCAACTCATTCAGATTTGATTTATTGATCAACGTAATTTTCAAAATAAACCACTTCAGGTACACAGAGTGCAGAGGTAGAGAAAAAGAGGTGTTCATAAGTAGTTAAACTTACGCAAAACCTACTTCAAATACTGTCATTACGATGTAAGGAAGCAATCTCAAACCCAGACATTTCATTAAAGTGCTTAAGTCCTAAATACAACAAACTGCACATACATAAGGTACAAACTCAACAACCAAAATCCAAGCAAAAAGTATGTTTCACATCTTGCATTCTGCTATAGTACAGGATTGATATAATTGAGTTAATCTTCTGAATTTTCCGGTTTCTGAGGAGTTATTTTCCAATAAGTGTTTATATCAATATTGACAGGCAATTTTTCTAAATTAACTCCTAAGTTTTTCCGTATATCTTCGGTTAAAGTAATAGTAAAATCTAAATCAACCCCTTGATTCTCGATCAACTGTCTCAATTCTTGAAATTGAGTTTTGAAAGTTTTTCTCTCATAGCAAGTTAGTTTACAATAGGATGTTTCTCCTACATTTTGCGCTAACATAGCTTGCTTAACTCGTTCTTGCAAATGCTCAAATTCAGATTTAAGTATTTTTTGTTGTTGTTCAATTTCCACATATCTAGCAGTCAATAAACTTAAATTTTCACCACTGGGATCTATATTTAACTCTGACTCTATTGTTGATAACTTTAAATATACTTGAGCTAGATAAATACAATCAAGATAGGCATATTCTATCTGTTCTGCTGTTAATGGTCTTTTTCCCCAATCACCGCTTTGTTCTTGTTTATCAATTCCATGAAAATTACAAAGTTGAGTAGCTAAAGTTTGCAGTTGATAGTTAGGTACGGGTAATAAATAAGCAGGAATTTTCTTAGCTTTTGCTAAAGTACAAGTAACATTTTTCGCTTTTTTACCTCCTAAAAATTTCAGATCATAACTAGCATTATGAAAAACCTTTTCAATTCTATCATTATTCATAATCTGATCAATAAAATCAGCAATTACATCTGACTGATTGAGAACATCTAACAAAAAGACGCGATCGCCAGTCATATCTTTAGGATCGTCCAATACCTGAATTAGTGATAATCTAGGATTAGGACTTTTATAATCAGCAATTTCTGTATCTATCCACAAAATTTTAGTTTTGCTATATTCAGCAATGAGAGAACTAATTTCCCTAGCAGCAGTAATATAAGGCATTGGTAGATGTCGGAAGATTTGAATTTATTTTGCTACACTAATATTTTATAGGACTTACGCATTTTAACGAAATGCAGGGGTTTGAGATTGCTTCCTTACCTCGCAATGACACAGTATTTGAAGTATGTTCTGCGTAAGTCTAGTTTTATAGCAGAAGGCAGGAGAAAAAGCCTTGTTATATATCTTGCAAGGATTCATAATGTCCTAAATATCCTGGCTACAGCTATATAAATCCTACACAAAGGAAAAATCGCTCCCTCCTATCTAACTCTTGAAACTGTAACCTAGCCCTCACAAATAACTTTTTGGTGCAAACCCTACTTATACCATTTCTTTATGAGGCTGCGCCTAATTCTTTAATCTTCTGTTTTCCTCCTCTGTGTCCTCTGCGGTTCGTTCCTATCTAAATTTGGCGTATCTTTATACAGAATTGGTATTAGCACAGAAAAAATATCCATGAAAAAAGCTCAGGAATTAGTGCCTGAGCTTTTGGTAAATTAAATTATCTTAATATTTGAGGCAGATATACATCCATCCCAATGGAAGCTATCAGTAGCGGTTATTGCGGAAATTACCACCGCCACCACCACGATTTCCACCAAAAGAACCGCCTCCACGCTCTTCTCTGGGTTTAGCTTTGTTCACTTTCAAATCGCGTCCCATCCATTCAGCACCATCTAAGGCTTCAATTGCTGCTTCTTCTTGAGCATCAGATTCCATTTCAACAAAACCAAAACCGCGTAGTCTACCTGTTTCTCTGTCAGTAGGTAATTGTACACGCTTTACAGTACCATATTCCGCAAAAACTGAACTTAAAGCTTCTTGGGTAACTTGATAAGAAAGATTGCCTACATAAATTGACATAAATCTGCTCCAAAATCATAAGAGTGTAGAGATTTAGATTTCGGAGAAAAGTCTGTAAATACCAATGGTAAAAAGCCGATCAATACTAAAAACAAACGTGGTCCACCGAATTACTTCTCGAATAGGATTATAGCATAAAAAATTTATATGTGGGGCAGTAAATTAAAAAAATTAATCATCTAAGTAAGTTCATGTAAAAAATTGTCGCTATGGTAAGGCAGGAGGCAGAGGGAGAAGAGGGTAAAAGGCAATACAAAGATCATTGGACTTACGCATTTTAACGAAATGTAGGGGTTTGAGATTGCTTCTTTACTTCGCAATGACAGTGTTTGAAGTAGGTTTGGCGTAAATCCAGGATCAATATTCTGCCCCCGCACTCCTGCCTCCTTTATCCCCACAATCTTCTACCTGGTTTTCCTTGTAGTCGTTGATGGGTGTCTGTGAGTAAAGCAGGAATATCTAATTTTTCGGGACATTTGGGCAAACAATCGCCACATTCTGTACATCGGTTGGCTTTCATACCAGGAAACCAATGACCAGCATTTTCAAACATGGCATAACGATACTTACCATAATCGGTCATATCATAGGCTACAGCTAAATTTCTTAATCTTAAAACTTCGGGAATGTGAATATTTTCTGGGCAAGGTAAACAAGCATAACATTGGCTACATTTATCCGTTGATAAGACCTGTTTTTGTTGCTGTGATAATTTTTCTAAAATAGCAATTTCAGTTTTTGTTAATTCATTGGCATAATCGAAAAGGTCTGAAGCAATGTCTAATTCTTCTGGATTGGCTGGACCAATACTCAAGGTAGTAATACGGTTGTCATTTAGTAAAAAGCGATAGTTAAAATTTAAGGGTGTCAAGGGATAACAAAGTTCTGTTAAAGTTGGAGGTGGAGTATATAATTTTCCGCCTTTATCAGCAGGAGAAATAATAAAAATACCCATATTTTTTTTTGCTGCTAACTCAATAGCTGGGGCATTATGTTGGAAAAAATAATAATAATGAAGATTGATAAAATCAAATAAGTCTGTATTGATAGCAGCTAAAATAATATCTAATGATGCGTGGGTAGAAAAGCCAATGTGTCTAACTTTGCCATCATTGAGAGCTTTATGGACAGCTTGCATACAACCGTTTTTGGATTGTACCCATTCTAAATGTTGCCAAGTATTTAAACCATGAATTCCCAAACAATCGAGGTAATCTATATTTAGTCGGTTTAAGGAATCATCAATATACTGATCCATGGTATCAGTATCAGGTGTAGGGGGAATTTTGGTGGTAATATAAAGTTGATCACGGGGGAGTGATAACCCGGCTTTGATAGCTGTCCCCAAATATGTTTCGCTGTCGCCATAGCCTCTGGCTGTTTCTAAATGATTAATGCCTAAAGATAAAGCTTTTTCAATAGTTTGGTAGACATTTTTGCTATCATTTAAATAGCGCATTGTTCCTAAAGAAAAAACAGAAAGCTGTAAATTAGTTTTACCAAAACGACGGTATTGCATATAGGTGATTGGTAAGTTATCATCGCTGTATAAATTATAGGTCAAACCTGATAGTTATAAGTAGTTGTGTAAAATAAATTTCATATTTAGGAGAGAGAAATCTTAACAGGGAACAGGTAAAGTTTAGAGAAATTTGTTCTTCAATAAATATGGGCAATTAATTTTAGCTAGGTATTTAAAATTTGCGATGATCATCATTGTCGAGGTTAAGAAAAAATGGAGAAATTTGAGATTTTTGATAACTTTCTTGTTTTTCTCCATTCTCATTATTTATAACTTAGTCACCATTACCAAATCGTTTGATCAAATCTTCAGGACGGAGATTAGAAATAAATTCTCGAAAGGCTTGCTGTTCAGCTTCATCAGCATCACGATCTACAGGAATAGAAGCATCAGCTACGACTTCTTCCATGACCCAGATTGGTGTATTTGTACGCAAAGCAATAGCGATCGCATCACTAGGACGAGCATCAATCTCTTTTTTTACCTCTCCCTGCTGAAGAATCAAAGCAGCATAAAATGTATCTTTTTGTAAAGTATGAATAATAACCCGATCTAAAGTCATATTCCATGATTCCAGCATATTTACAATCAGATCATGGGTTAAAGGTCGAGGCGGCTTTTGATTTTCCATAGCCCCCATAATTGCTCTAGCTTGTTCCTGACCTATATAAATGGGTAAAGCGCGACGATCTGAACCATCCTTCAGAAGTACAATTGGACTGCGGGTGATCGCATCTAATGCTATACCAGCGACTTTCATTTCTATCATTGGTTCAGCCTCTAAAATTCTTTAATAGCCTGGGACTATGTAGTAAGTAACACACTTTTTCTGTTCTTCCTGGGGTGGAAATAAACATAGGGTTTTTCTGGTCTATAATGCTTCTATTAAACTCTAATAGCATCATGAGGCATAAGCCATAATCTGGGTGAATCGCAGCATTAAATTATAGAAATCGCCAAAGTGTCTTTGAAAATTAAGTAATGATAAAACACAAGACACAAACAGACTTACCACTCTCTCACCTCTTATCTTTTAGCTATTACCTGTTATAACTCCACACAGAAGTTTAAGTTGGTTCTACCTATCTAGTGATCAGGTATAAATCAAACTATTTTGCACCGACTTACACCATTAATTTATTGATCCTTCATATTTTATCCTTCTTTAATCTTATGATTCAAGTATGCCTTGGGATTGATGCTAATATATTAATATTGATTTAGCAAAATCAGAAAAAATTAAGCTGGCAAAGCTTTACATTTTTTCCTAGAATTATTAGTTAATTTCCGCCAAAATTAGGCAATCAATAGATTTAGTTTTGCAAAAGCTGTGTTTACAGGATTAATTCAAGGTTTAGGAACGATCAAACCTCTAACTGGAGATTTGTGGCAAATCAATTGTCTGACTCAACCACAGACAATAGTTGAGGATTTAGCTTATGGTGATAGTGTAGCGGTAGATGGGGTCTGTCTAACAGTGGCAGAAATTCTCAAAGATGGCTTTATTGCCACCGCTTCACCGGAAACCCTGCGCCGCACCACACTAGGCAAAGAAGAAATTCAACAAAGATATGTCAATCTAGAAACGTCGCTGCGGGTAGGTGGTAAAGTTGGTGGTCATTTTGTTATGGGTCATGTAGATGGAATTGGTCAGTTAATTACATCAGTACAAACTGCTACTTCCTGGGAAATGACTTTTGTTGCCCCACCGGCGATCGCTCGCTATATAGTTCCTAAAGGTAGCATTGCTATTAATGGTATTAGCCTCACCATAGCTGAATACACATCAGAATCATCTCAATTTACAGTCGCCGTCATTCCGCTTACCTACAGCGAAACCAATCTGAATCATTTAGTTTCTGGTAGTTGGGTAAATTTAGAAGGCGACATTCTTGGTAAATACGTGGAAAAATTCCTCACATCGGGAAATAATCACCATCAACAAGAGGAAATCACACCTGCATTTCTAGCAGAAAACGGCTATTTGTAGAGGGAGGCAGGAGGCAATAGGCAATAGGTAGTAGGGGCGAACCGCTGTTCGCCCTTACAACAATCAAGAGTTAACCATAACCAAGCTACTGAACTTGGGCTGTTCTTGTTCCTTCTGTTCTGCCTAGCAATTGATTTAAACCAGCTTGTAACTTCATACCTGGATCCACTGCCACCCATCCATTTTGAGTGAGGTGACGGACTTCAAAATGGAGGTGAGGTCCAGTAGAGTTACCAGTGCTGCCTACTCGACCAATGACAGTTCCTGCTTCTACAAATTGACCAGGTTGAACCAAGATTTCTGACATATGGCCGTAGAGGGTTTGTTGAGCCGAACTGTGATTTACAATTACAGTTAAACCATAGCCACCTAACCAATTAGCTGTTGCTACCTGACCCTTAGCGGCGGCTACAATTGGTGTTCCGGTAGGCGCACCGATATCTGTACCAGCATGGAAACGGCGATCGCCTGTGATCGGATGTATACGCCAGCCAAATAATGATGTAATGGGTGCAGCTACAGACAGAGGAAATACCACTCCTGAACCACCACCACCACGATAAGCTAGGGTGTTAGTATAAGGAACTTCAGGTAATACAGACGCTAGAGAAAAGTCATAAGACACCATACTAGGACGGGGAGCAACATTTCCCTGGATCATTGGTGCTGGTAAACTACCTACCTGGGGCGCAATAGGAGTAGAACTTACCCTAGTCGTGCTAAATTCGCTAGGGCTGGGGATAAAACGATTAGCATTATAACCAGCTTTGGTATGACTGCTGGTATTATTTCTGGAACTTTGCCAAGTATTGGGAGTTTGACTAATTTTGTTGACAGTATTAGCCACAACTCCAGCCACATTGGGAGGTTGATTACTGTTTGCTGTCCTCGTTCTCAGCACTGGAGAAACGACAGGTAATTTAGCAGTTTCACTTTTTTTCAACCAAGTTGGCACAGATTCTTTAGACTTAGCTACACCAGGAGTTTGCGGTGCTTTAGCGCAACCATTTTGTCCTGGGGTAACATTGGAACTACAACCGCTAGAACGTCCTGTTACTACTACAGAACTAGGAGGTTCATAGTTATCTGTATTTGCATTTTTGTAATCCGTAGGATCAATATAAGCGTTGTTATAATCCGTGGGTTTATTGTCTGTATCCTTAGCAGTATTTTGAGAATCATTTCCTGACTGCCTTACTTCTGGGAATTTTTTCACTCCAGAGACAGTTTCATTCACACTAGCAGCAGGTTGAGTATCTTCCCCTTTGGGTTTAGTAATTCTCACACTAGCAGCAGGTTGAGTATCTTCTCCTTTGGGTTTAGTAATTCTCACACTAGCAGCAGGTTGAGTATTTTCCCCTTTGGGTTTAGTAATTCTCACACTAGCAGCAGGTTGAGTATCTTCCGCTTTCGGTTTAATAATTTTTACAGTATCGCTATCAGAAGACTTTTGAATATTGAGCCTCTTTTTCAGATTAGCTTGCCGGGCAGAAAAATCTGGCTGTGGCTTGGCTATTTCTGGAATCACAATCTCTTTTGGAGGTTGACTTGTTACTGCGGATGGTTGGGAATTTTCAATAGTGGGAACAACATTATCTATTGATGAAGATTCCGTTTGAGCAGTAACAAAGCCACTACCAAGAATACTAACGCTACTTAGTAAACAGAGACTTTGGGCTGGTAATCTAGAAGCAAAGCGTTTTCTCATACCACCGTAGTAAAAATTTTTATGGGCAGATTTATGGCGCTGCGTCATTTTTCCCTTGCGTTGTGTGTAATAAAGTGACTGTAAAAATTAAGGAGTTTAGGAGTTAGAAGGAGCGAACGGCCGTTCGCCTGTACAGGAGTTCAGTAGAAATAAATTTCTCCCCTACTCCTGTGCTTCCCTGGGTTCCTGCGTCTTTTAGGGGCAACCATGGGGGGACTGCCCCTACTTTTCCCCTTTTCCCTGAATCATTTTTGACGATAACCCAAACTGATTGTACCCGGTTGCAGAGAAATTTCTGGTATTACAGGTGTTTTTGGATCAAAATTTGCCATTTGTAAGCGGAGATTACCCTCTTGAGTAACTCCCACTACTGTACCTAAAAAATTATTGACATAGACCTGATCACCCATATTTGTGAGTACATCAAGATAGCGAGACAAAAGAATATTTATTCCTTCGACCTGTAGACAGTCTATACCGGACTTAATTCCTAGTAAAACTTGAGCAGTTAGGGTTTCTAAATGATGAATCATCTGATAATTATGGGAATTTTGCCATAGTTGCAGATTAATTCCTGTTTCTGGGACTTGATTTGTCCAGTTGATACCAACACCAATTACAGCTTGAGTGATTTGTCCTTGATTAACTTTCGTTTCCGTTAAAATGCCGCCTAACTTACGACCATCTAATACTAAATCATTTGGCCATTTTATGCCTACTGGTAGACCACATTTTTGCAATTGTGCTGTAATTCCCCAAGCACTAGCTAAAGTAAGTTGATAACTGCTAGTAGCTTGTAATTGAGGATCTATTGCCATCGAAAGATATAGACCACCAGTATCAGATTGCCATTGACGACCCCATTGCCCTCGTCCTGCGGTTTGGTGGGTGGCAATAACTACAGAACCAGATTGTTCTCCTTCGTTAATTAGTTTCCACAGAACTTGATTTGTGGAGGATACAGTGTTAAAAATATGTAGAGAGAATGGTAAATTTTGCTGCTGATATTCTAGTTTTAAGCTATCTACCAAAAGTTGCCGATTAAATTCCACCGCAGTTCCCCATAGTTGAGTTCAAAATTTTTTTGGTTTTTGGGCAAATCTTTTTAAGTAGGTGGACGTGAAATAACCAAAATGTGTAAAGAAAAGTAGAATCGCTGAAAACTTTTTCACTCTTACCTTTTGCAAGAAAGCCTCTTGCCTTGCTATAACGATAATTTTTAAGTCCAACCTACTTAGCCGTTGTTCAAGTTAGCATTGATTGAAGATTATTAATTTTCTCTTGAGGTTTGGTTAAAGATGCACATTTGGCACTGGCAGAATTGGCAAGGTCTACCTTACCTAACTTGTAGTTTACTCAAACCTTGGCCACACGGTTTCTTTACCCAACAGTTTTGGCCACGTCCACCCGATGAACTAACTCAAGCACTACAACCAGAGGCTTCAGCTTATCGTTTAAAACAGGTACATGGCAATACTGTTTTAACTCCCCAAGAAATTGATGATTACATCAATACCAGTGATGATGATTTGGCTTTGGCAGATGGTTTAATTAGTGAGCAACCTTTACAAGCTGTTTGGGTAGCTTCTGCTGATTGTACACCTGTGTTAATTGGAGATGTGAAGACTGGACAGGTGGCAGCTTTACACGCTGGTTGGCGAGGTACGGCGGCGAAAATTATCCCCGAAGCTATTAACAGAATGCAGTCCCACGGTAGTAATTTAGCAGATTTGCGGGTGGCAATGGGCCCAGCGATTGCGGGAGAAGTTTATCAAGTTTCTGTGGAAGTAGCGGCACAAATTGGTAATAGTATTATATCAGATAATGATCCAGAAAAAATAGTTGCTGCGTTACATGATTTACCCAATTCACCTTTATTTCCAGATGAGGAACCAGGAAAGGTACGTTTAGATGTGCGCCGGGTAAATGCTTTACAGTTAGAGAAATTGGGAATTAGTGTGGAACAAATTGCGATCGCTCCTTATTGTACTTTCCAAACTCCGGAACATTTCTTTTCCTATCGTCGAGAAAGGGAAAAAAAGGTGCAATGGTCAGGAATTGTTAGTTTGGAATAGTTACCGACCTCAAGGCGCGGCTATTATTGATGCTTTATTGACTGGTGCGACTCTTGATGTAGGGGATATTTCTGAGTGCCTAAAATCATAACCTAAAACTTTTCAAACATCTTCTCAGATGTGGTCAAAATGCAAAAATTGCATCATCAAATTAACATTGGTGAATATGTTCTTTTCCATCAAACGTAATATTTTTATTAAGCTGCTGAAAATTTAGAAGTTGAGTAACTTTTAAGACAGAAAAAGGTAGTAAATAATACGAATTGTATTTAATTAAGACCAAAATTGCAGGCGCAGAGGAAAGAAAAGAAGTGTTCAAAAAAGCGGTTATTGTCGGGTGTTTAACTCTATTCTTGCTTTTAGGGTTGTTAACGGCAAGTGCTTTTGCCCAAGGTGTAGTGGGTACAACTGCTCCTGATACGGGAGATACAGCATTTATGTTGATCTCATCGGGCTTAGTATTACTCATGACTCCAGGATTAGCATTCTTTTATGGTGGGTTTGTGCGATCGCACAATATTCTCAACACATTAATGATGAGTTTTGTGTTGATGGGAATTGTGGGAGTAAGCTGGGTTTTGTGGGGTTATAGTCTCTCTTTTGCTCCTGGTTTACCCTTCATTGGTGGCTTACAGTGGCTAGGGTTAAACGGTGTCGGCCTAGAAACAACGGGTTATCTAGAAGGTTCAGCACCAGCAGAAGTTGTTTCCTATGCGGGGACAATTCCCCATCAAGCATTCATGATCTATCAGGCCATGTTTGCAATTATTACCCCAGCTTTAATTTCGGGAGCGATCGCAGAACGGATGAGTTTCCGTGCATATTGTCTCTTTGTATTACTGTGGTCAAATTTCATCTACACACCCTTAGCACACATGGTTTGGGCAAAAGGGGGATTTTTAGGATTATATGGTGGTATAGGCTCTCTAGATTTTGCTGGTGGCACTGTAGTTCATATCAGTTCTGGTGTTTCCGCCCTAGTAGCAGCCATTGTTCTGGGCCCAAGAAAAAACTATCCAGATCGTCTCAGTCCACCACATAATGTTCCCTTTATTTTATTAGGTGCTGGTTTACTGTGGTTTGGTTGGTTTGGTTTTAATGCGGGTAGTGCCTTATCCGCCGGCTCAGTTGCCACAGTAGCCTTTGTCGCTACTAATACATCAGCCGCAGCAGGGGCTTTGATGTGGTTGATTTTAGAAGCCACATTAAGAGGAAAACCCACCGCTGTGGGAGCAGCAACAGGGGCTGTTGCGGGTTTAGTTGGTATCACCCCCGCCGCAGGATTTGTGACACCTGTAGCTGCAATTTTAATAGGTTTTATTACCTCGGTGGTTTGCTTCTATGCTGTTAGTTTCAAGCATAAAGTCCAGGTTGATGATGCCTTAGATACCTATCCTGTACATGGAGTTGGTGGTACTGTGGGCGCGATTTTAACAGCTATATTTGCTACGGTTGAAGTTAACAGCGGTGGGAAAGATGGTGTTCTCCGTGGTAATTTTAGTGAATTATTTGTGGAATTAGCAGCGATCGCCCTGGCCTATATTATTGCTGGAGTGGGAACTTGGATCATTTTGAAAATTATTGCGGTTACAGTCGGTTTACGAGTTCCAGAACAAACAGAAGATCAAGGTTTAGATATCAACGAACATGGGGAAGAAGGTTATAACTCTGAGTTTGCAGATCGTATTTCTACTAGGTAGAAATTTCTGATAGGGAAGCGTGACGTAAGCCATAAAAGTCTGTTTCTGGGGTGCAAAATGTGGGATGATCTTAATCCCGCTTTTATCCCCTTAATGACTGCCAATTCTGTAGCTAAAAAGCAAGTTGTTTTTGTAGATAATATTATGTCCGGTAGAATACTTATCATATCTGTTGGGGCTGGTAATTGCTAATTGGGCAAAAATAATTATTACTCAAAAACTTATATCGTAAGTGATTGACCGGACTTGATATAATACCAATTTTATGTGAAGCTGCTTATGTTTATTACCCCCCGGCGTTGCTGTTTGACCCCAAAATCCCCACGCCTTTAGGCTCGGTAGTATAGCTGTAGCCAGGATAATTAGGACATTATGAATCCTTGAAACATATATATAACAAGGCTTTTTCTCCTGCCTCCTGTCTTCTGCTATATGTCAAAATGAAGTTCAATATCAGTAATATTTATTAGTCGTGTCTAACCGTATAAAAAACTTTCCTCTTTGGGGAGTATTCGCGCTGTTAAGTAATATCATCCTGATGTTAGCGGTGATTTTATTAATTTGGCGACAGTATAAAAGCACCCCTGAAATCTCCAGCATACCAATCCGAGAGCAACGAGAACCAGTGAAGCTAGACTGGAATAATCAATATGTACCACCAGAGTTAGGACCTCGCCATAAACTCAGTTATCCCGAATGGTTAGATATTCTCAAGCAAGAAGCGAAAATAACTGTTCAGAAAAAGCCGCCACGTTTAACTATATTGGCAGGAGATTCTCTGAGTTTATGGTTTCCACCAGAATTATTACCAGATAATAGAACTTGGTTAAATCAAGGTATTTCTGGGGAAGTTACCAACGGACTACTACAAAGATTAGATTTTTTTGACCGCACCCAACCAGAGATGATTTTCATTATGGTGGGAATTAATGATTTAATTCGTGGCTTGGATGATGCGGAAATTTTGGGTAATTATCGGCAAATTATTACTTATTTGCTAAAGATACACCCCCAAGCGGAAATTCTGGTGCAGTCAATTTTACCTCATGGTGCGGAGGGGGCAACTTGGGAAGGTAAGGAGAAACTGCTGGCTATTCCGAATACTCGAATTCGCACTTTAAATGAGGAATTAAAAAAAATTGCTGTTGAAAAAGGTGTAAAATATCTCGATTTACATCCTCTATTTACTGATAAACAAGGTAATCTCCGTTCAGATTTTACGACCGACGGTTTACATTTAAGTCCTCCAGGTTATCTGGTGTGGCGGACTGCTTTGCAAATGTATTTAGAGGGAATAGGGAATAGGGAAGAGGGAATAGGCAAGAGGCAATAGGCAAGAGGCAATAGTTCAGGAGGAAATATGAAGGAATAAGAAAATAATTTTCTCCCCCGCTCCCCTGCCTCTCCGCCCCTCCGCTCTCCGAAACGTTAATATTTCCGTGAAAAAGCCACAATCGTCTCCAAGTGCGAGAAAATCAAAAAGAGTAACTTTAGTTGTCAATCTCAAATGGATACAAAAGCTTTTAAACGCAGCCTTCAACATTCAGCGAATTACAATCGTAAAGGCTTTGGCCATCAAGCGGAAGTTTCTACCCAGTTACAATCTGAATATCAAAGTAACTTAATTCAGGAAATACGCGATGCCTCCGGCGAGCATAGCTATCGCAACTACATTCTCAAACGTGGTGATGTTACCATTCAATTAGCTCAAGCTTTTGGCTTTTGTTGGGGTGTGGAACGCGCTGTAGCCATGGCCTATGAAACCCGTCAGCATTTCCCTACAGAACGCATTTGGATTACTAATGAAATTATTCATAATCCATCTGTTAATAAAAGAATGCAGGAAATGCAGGTAGAATTTATTCCTGTAATTGACAAAGTAAAAGATTTTTCTGTGGTTGGTAAGGGCGATGTAGTGATTTTACCAGCCTTTGGTGCAAGTGTTCAAGAAATGCAAATCTTGAATGATAAAGGCTGTCAAATTGTAGATACTACTTGTCCTTGGGTTTCTAAGGTTTGGAACACTGTAGAAAAGCATAAAAAAGGCGATTATACTTCCATTATTCATGGAAAATATAAACATGAAGAAACCGTTGCTACAAGTTCCTTTGCTGGCAAATATTTGATTGTTTTGAATTTAAAAGAAGCAGAATATGTAACTAATTATATTCTCAATGGAGGCGATCGCCAGGAATTTTTAACTAAGTTTGCCAAAGCTTATTCGGTGGGATTTGATCCTGATCAAGATTTACAACGGGTAGGTATTGCTAACCAAACAACCATGCTCAAAGGTGAAACCGAACAAATCGGCAAAATGCTGGAACGCACCATGATGCAAAAATATGGCCCAGCAGAATTAAATCAGCATTTCCAAAATTTTAATACCATCTGTGATGCGACTCAAGAACGTCAAGATGCTATGTTAGAATTAGTAGAAGAAGATGTAGATTTAATGATAGTTATTGGTGGGTTTAATTCATCAAATACCACCCAATTACAACAGATTGCTTTTGATCGGGGTATTCCTTCCTATCACATTGATTGTGTAGATAGAATTCACTCAGCTAATAGTATTGAACATCGCCAATTATCAGGTGATTTAGTAATTACAGAAAATTGGCTACCATCAGGAGAAATTAAAGTTGGTGTCACTTCTGGCGCTTCTACACCGGATAAAGTTGTGGAAGATGTCATTGAGAAAATTTTTGCCCTCAAAGCTACAGCAGCTTTAGTGTAATTATTTTTGATGTTCCTCAAATATAACTAGAGACGTTCCATGGAACGCCTCTACAATTACAGCATATTTGATATCAATGAGGTAAAACCACAAAATCATAAAACCCTTGTGGAACAGGCATCCTCCCTGTTAAACTTGTACCTCATAACTTAGGAAACTGCCGTGTGATTGATAATTTTAGATGAAAAAATCCAAAATCTAAAATTGAGTAACTAAGCAGCTAAATTTTCAGCTACAAAATCCCAGTTCACCAAATTATCTAAGAAATTTTTGATGAACCCAGGACGAGCATTTTTGAAATCAATGTAGTAAGCGTGTTCCCAAACGTCAATGGTGAGAAGTGCTTTTTTACCATGAGCAAGAGGGTTTTCGGCGTTGGGGGTTTTCATTACTTTGAGTGTACCACCATCATCAACTAACCAAGCCCAACCACTACCGAATTGAGTTGCCGCAGCATTAGAAAATTCTTCTTTGAATTTGTCGAAGCTACCAAAATCTTTTTCAATTCTAGCTGCTAAATTGCCTGTAGGTGCGCCGCCACCTGCGGGTTTTAAGCAATTCCAGAAGAAAGTATGATTCCAAACTTGAGCAGCATTATTGAAAATGCCAACTTTTGTAGAGTCTTTAAAAGCGATTTGAATTACTTCTTCCAAAGATTTGGTAGCTAATTCTGTACCTTCAGTTAACTTATTGAGGTTATCTACATAAGCTTTATGATGCTTACCATAGTGATACTCAAAGGTTTCAGCTTTCATGCCATAAGGCTCTAGAGCATAAGAATCAAAAGGTAAGGGGGGTTGTGTAAATGCCATTGTATGAAATCCTCTCTTTACTGTTTTCTAGTTGAAAGCTATCAAAAGCTCCAGAAATTCCAGGCTTTATATGGTCTGGTCTTATATCTTTAAGGATCGGGATATAAAACTTAACATTGCTATTCTACTACCAAAATGAAAATTCTCAGCACTGTCAAAGTAGTTATTCTAGAAGAGAACCCCGAAAATTGCCAGCTTTAGCCCAAATGCGCCCTTTAGGACGTTGTATAATGCGTTGCATAAGCCTTGGTACTAAATACTTTGTCTATTGCTAGAGATGATCTGGATATTGTAAATTGTTGTAGGGGAGCGATCGCTATACTGAAGATTAGGCAACAAATTTTATCAACTTGTCCTACTCAAAAATTACCATCAACAAATCATGAATCAGCGACTAACTCAAGAACAATTAAACCAAATTATTGTAGAAGTTCAAGGTTTACAATTACGTCAAGAAGCGGAATTTGATCAAAAGCAAATTCACGAAATTTTACAAGAGTTAAATTTACCACCAGAATTATTAGATGAAGCATTAATTCAATTACGTCGTCGTCAAGCTTTGGAAGTGCAACAACGGCGAAATAAAATGATTCTAGCAGGAGTAGTTGCGGCTGTAATCCTAACTGTAGGAGGATTCTTCTTTGTGAATCAGCGACAGAATTCTTTACTCACTAATATTTCTGTTCAACAAGATAAAATTACCTTAGCAGATAATCGTAATTTGCAAACAATTGATCGTCAATCGAATCCTGAAATTTTTTATCGTGTCACTTTAAAAGATGCCCCCATAGGTCAAAAATTATCTCTTACTTGTAATTGGATTGATCCCAGGGCTGTTTCATTCTAAAATCTGACATTTTATGTATTTACGACAATGCATCATTTTAGGCTTCAGGAATTCCATCTCACAATGGCTGAAAACACCTAAATTCGTTGCTTAAATCTAGAATGAAATAACCCTGGGATTGATCCTAATGGTCAAGTTGTTAAACAAAATAACTATCCAACCCGCGAAATTACAACTTCTATTTGGGATACCTATTGTCGTTATACTATTAATCCTACTGCACCTGTGGGTAATTGGAAAGTAGAAATATTAGTAGCAGGAAGAAAAATTAGTGATGAAACATTTGTAGTTAAATAAGCTGTTGTGTATTTAGTTTGGATCAATAAATCAAATCACAAAAGTCAAATAAATTATACTTCAGACTAATGTTTCCCTATCATTTTATCGGTTATTGGGGTCATCAAAAAAAAGAACTTCTGAACCAAAATTGGCAAGGAGCAAAAAAAGAAAATTTTCTTTTCAAGATTATTTATATAGATTCTAATTCTGTACCTACTTTACCAGAAAATACCCTTGCAGCTATTTCAGCATCGGGATTTGCTGAACCTGATATTTGGGTGAAGATAGAAAAAGATAGGTTAATTTTGGGTAGAGAAGCATTTGGGAGAGTTCCTTTATTTTGGACTCTACAAAATAATGTCATTTGGTTTGCTTCTCAATTAAAATTACTGTTAGAAATAAAAGAAAATCCAGAAATTAGTATTTCTGGTTTATATGGTTATACTTGTTTTTCTTATATTCCTAATCCTTTAACTACTGTAAATGAGGTTTTTTCTGTAGCTGCGGGAAGTGAGGTTATTTTTGATATTGATAATCTTGGTTTTACTGAAGTTAGAAAAATTTATCAATGGACCGAATCAAAAGAACAAATTGCAGATGAAAATGTCGCAGTTTCTCAATTACAAAAATTACTAAAAAATTCCATAGAAAACCAAATTTCTGACTTAAAAGATGACCCAGTAGGCGTTTTTCTTTCGGGGGGTTTAGATTCTTCCATAGTTGCTGCTTTATTGGTGCAAGCAGGTGTAAAAGTTCGCGCTTATGCTTTAGATTTTGGTCAGTTTGGTATTTCTGAATATCCCTATGCAGAACAGGTAGCGCAGTTTCTCAATATTCCTTTAATTAAAGTTGATGCAAGTCCCCAGAATATTAAAAATGCCATTATTCCCACAGTCAAAGCTTTAGATTTACCTTTTGGTGATGGTGTCACTGTTCCTTTATATCTTTTAAATCAAGTTGCTTCTCAAGAAGTTCAGGTGATTTTTAATGGTGAAGGTGGTGATCAATTATTTGCAGGTTGGACAAATAAACCGTTAATTGCTGCGGGTATTTATCAAGGTGAACATCCTCAAAAAAATGAAAGTTTTATTCATCAATATTTGCGAACTTTTCACCGTCTTTGGGGTCATGAAAAACAGGTTTATCAGCCAGAAATTTATGCTCAGATTCAGGATTTAAATGCCCAGGAATGGCTATTTGATGCTCTTGATACTCGTTTTTGTCCTTCCTTGTTACATCGTTTGCGTCGTGCTAGTTTGATGTTAAAAGGAGCGCAAAATATTCATCCCCGCGCAACTGCGTTAAGTTTTGTGCATCGGTTAAATGTGCGATCGCCCTTTTGTGATTTACCATTAGCAGAATGGACTTTTCAACTATCTGGAGAACTCTGTTTACAAGGTGCTTGTGAAAAGTATATACTCAAACGTGCTGTAGAAAATCGGCTACCATCAGAAATCGTTTGGAGACAAAAACGAGGTATGGGAGTTCCCTTAACCTCTTGGTGTGTAAATAATTTTTGGCATGATATCGGTAATTGGTTAAATCCTGGTATACTACAGGCAGAAAATATTTTTTATCCTGATATAGCAGCACACATTATTACAGGACAATTAGGAGGGAATATTCAAGGACGACGGATAGGTGAAATACTGTGGTTATTGATAATGTGGGAACTTTGGTACACTCACATCTTTGGAATCAAACTAGGTTCAAAATCTTGGAATCATCCATTTTTATTCCCTAATTGGTTATGGAAAAAATACAAAAAATTCCAATTTTAACAACTCCATTTTCTCTAGAACTCGCTCAAGAATTATTACAAATTTACGGTTCTCCCTTATATGTTTATGATGGCGATATTTTACGCCAAACTATTTCCCATACTACAAAAGCTTTCACCTATCCCCAAACCCAGTTTTATTTTGCGAGTGTCACCAATGGAAATATTGCATTATTAAAAATCTTTAAAAATGCCGGTTGGGGACTTCATGCAAATACACCAGGTGATATTTATTTAGGTTTAAACGCTGGTTTTACACCCCAGAATATTGTATATAGTGGAAGTAATTTGAATCGGGAGGAAATGTCACAAGTTTTAAATTGGGGTGTGAATACTTTAAATTTAGATAGTATTTCTCAGTTACATTTATTGTCTGAAGTTTTTTTAGATCATCCACAGGAAAAGTTAAATATTGGTTTACGTTTAAACATCTCAGAAGATAGTCGTATTGGTGTTAGTATAGCAGATTTTGATCAAGCTGTTGCTATTGCTAACCATGCAGGTTTAAAAATTTCTGGTTTACATTTTTATCGCGGTACAGGAACTAACGCAACCGTAGCTTTTACTGACGTAATTGATCAGATTCTAGAGATAGGAAAAAATTTACCAAATTGGCAATATTTAGATTTTGGTGGTGGGTTTGGTTATCCCTATCATCATCAAGGAGCAGCTTTTGATCGGGTAATTTTTGGAGATGAATTAAGTAGAAGAATTAGTAAATTACAGCAAAATATTAATTTGATAATTGAACCAGGACGCGCTGCTGTTGCTGGTTGTGCGACAATGTTAGCAAAGGTTGTTTCTGTAAAATGGCAAAATCAAAAACAAATTATTGGGGTAGATTCTACCGTTGCTAATATTTCCGTTCCTGCTGTACATGGAGGTTATCGAGAAATTGTAACTTGGAAAAATCCAACTTCGCAAAAGTATCTCACTGATATTTGTGGAAATACCACATATTCACGGGATTATTTAGGAAAAAATTGCCAACTTCTCCCTTTAGAAATTGGTGATATCATCGCTATTTTAGATGTCGGTGCTTATGGTTATGCAATGTCTTCTCACTTTTTACATCGTCCCAAACCTGCGGAAGTTTTATTAGAAAATCAAAAACATCGTTTAATTAGAAAACGAGAAGATTACAGCGTTTTACTTAATAATCAAATCTTCTAACAGATCCCTGACTTCTTGTTTAAATCTTGTCATCAAATAAATAATTTATCTTAGAAGTTGGGGATCTTCAACACATTACAAATTACCAATTACCAAAAAACTTATGAAATGTATTAACTGCGGAACTGACAACACTTTAAAAGACAGAACAGCAAACCAAGGAAGATGTAAACAATGCAATCATCCTTTTGCTTTTGAACCAACAACTATGGGAACTGTAAAAATTACAGATCCTATGTTTGCTAAAATATTATCTGATATTTCCGCTAATAATACTTTATATTTTACACCCAAACAACTTTTATATTTCTTAGATAGTCGTATCCGCAAAAAAGGATTTGTAATAGGTGCATTTATCGCTTTGTATTTATTTTTAACTATTTGGGTAACTGGTTTTTTTGGAGGACTAACAAGTGGTTTTTTACCTAACTCTTTTGTTATTGCTAACTTAGTTTATCAAATAGGAACAATTTGGTATTTATTTAATAATACTAAGTCTACTAAACTAACTAATCCTAGTCGCAAAGCAAGTGCTAAAGTATTAAGATTTCTAGGAGTAGGAATTCTAGTTTTAGGAGGATTAATTAGTTGGTTTGCTTTAAATTCTGTTCCTGTTTTATCTATTGTAGTTATTTTAGGAATTTTGTCCATATTTTTAGGAACTCGACAGTTAGGAAAAGTAGGAAATTTACCCCAGGAATTTTTAGTTACTCAATCTTATGTAGATAGTTGGTTAGAAAATTGGCAGCGAATTAATGGTAACGTAGATAAAGTTTTAACAGTATCACAAGAAAAAATCGCACCTGCATCTATTAACCCCGATGTTACCGCTTATAGTTTTGATAGGTTAGTAGTTTGTGATAGTGCTAATATTGCACAATTCCTAATTGCAAATAACTTCCATTTTGAAAATAATTGTGCAATTTTGAGTATTACCGGTTATCCGCAAAGCATTTTTACCACAACTTTGGAAATGGTTAAACGTAACCCAGATTTACAAGTTTTTGCTATCCATGATTGTAGTCCTAAAGGAGTTAGTTTAGTCCATCATCTGCGTAGTAGCGAAAATTGGTTTTTCAATAGTGATGTGACTATTATTGATGTGGGTTTATTACCTCGTCAAATTCTGGCAAATAAACGGGGAATGTTTGTCCAAAATACAGCTTCTTTAGCTAAAAAATCCACAGAATTACCTTTAGAAGTTCGTCAAACATTATCTACTGAAGAATTAGCTTGGTTAGATGCGGGTAATTCTGTCGAGTTGGAATCCTTTTCCCCACAAATGTTAGTTAAAGTTCTTAGAAATGGTATTTCTGGAAGTATGAATTTAGCAAGTGATGATAGTAGTTTTATAGTGGTTGGTGATTCTGGGAATGATATTTACATCGTAGAAAGTTTTGGTTAAATTATGAAATGTATTAACTGTGGAACAGATAATAAATTACCAGAAAGAATAGTAAATGAAGGAAGATGTAAAGAATGTCATCATCCTTTTGTTTTTGAACCAACTACTATGGGTAAGTATAAGGTAACAGATGCTATGTTTGCTAAAGCGATAGCAGATATTTCTGGTAAAAATACTTTATATTTTACACCTAAACAACTATTTTATTTCTTAGATAGTCGTTTAAGACCTAAATCATTTCCCGTAATTTACATACCTGTGTTAATATTTATTTATCTTTTCTTTAATGTTTGGTTAACAGGATTCATAGGGATAGGTGGTCTTTTTTTATTAATGTTGTTGATAAGTATTGTAGGATCAATTTTATTATTTTTGGGAATACCAAATATCATGGGAATAGACATAGTAGGAATAATGATAGGATTTATTAATCCATCAAATGGTATCAATTATGTTATTATTGCTAATGCTATATCTCAACTATATATCATTTACTTCCTACAGAAATTAACTAAATCTCCAGAACTTAATTATATTGTTCGTCGTCAAACAAGTCAATCTCTACAACTACTAGGAATATTCCTAATCATATCAGGAGTTGCTGGTAGTATTTATTTTAATTCCTATTTAATGCTGATCATTTTTCCTATTATTGGGATATTATCAGTATATGTAGGAACAAAACAATTAAATAAAGTTCAATTAGTAAATCAAGAACCATTATTTAAGCAGATAGATTTTCAAGCATGGTTAGAAAAATGGCAAAATATTAATGGAGTCACCAGTTATCTTTTAAACAAACCACAGGAAACACTCAACCCAGCAAATATCAATCCTGAAGTTACAGCTTACAGTTTTGATAGATTAGTAGTATGTGATAGTGCGAATATTGCACAATTATTAATTGCTAATAACTTCCACTTTGAAAACAACTGTGCAATTTTGAGTATTACAGGTTATCCTCAAAGCATTTTTGAAACAACAATGGAAATGCTACGACGTAACCCCAATTTACAAGTTTTTGCTTTCCATGATTGTAGTCCTAAAGGTGTTAGCTTAATCCATCATCTTCGTAGTAGTGAAAATTGGTTTTTTAATAGTGATGTAACAATTATTGATGTGGGTTTATTACCTCGTCAAATTCTGGCAAATAAACGGGGTATGTTTATCCAAAATACAGCTTCTCTAGCCAAAAAATCTACAGAATTACCTTTAGAAGGCTGTCAAACATTATCTGCTGAAGAATTAGCTTGGTTAGATGCGGGTAATTTTATAGAATTGGAATCTTTTTCATCACAAATACTGATTAAAGTTCTTAGAAATGGTATTTCTGGAAGTCTGAATTTAGAAAGTGATGATAGTAGTATGATTTTAATAGGTGATTCAGGTAATGATATTTATATGGTGGAAAGTTTTGGTTAAAGTTCACATTCCGCACCGCTAAAGATGCAACTTTTGAATTGACAGATGCGATATTGCTGACAGGAAATATTTATTGCCTAGCAGACTTGTCTTGATCACCAGTATTTAGGGTTTGCTGAAAAAGTTTTGTGGTGACACTTGTTTCAAGAGTTTGATAGGAGTAATTTTTCTTTTGTGTAGAAATTAATAGGACTTACGCAAAAACTCTCCCAAACTCCTATTTCTCTGTGTTCTCTGCATTCTCTGCGGTTCGATATTCCGTGACTAGTGCGTAAGTCCTGATTAAGTGCAAGGTTTTTGAGTTCCGACTTCGTAAAATCTTGCACTTTTTTCACCTGAGAACGCCTCAAACCCTTGACCTGTCTTCACATTTATTCAGCAAACCCTATCTATAATCCTGGCTTTGAATATTTCGTAATCTTGCCGCATCTCTCATACCATAATCAGCACGGGTGAAGCGGTTCAATTGCATTTCAAAAAATTCTCGATTTGCTTGTAAATGTTTGGGATTTGGGTCATCTAAAGGATATAAAAGGGCAGTTCTCAAAGCTTGAATTACCGCAGAGGTGACATTATACATGGAACGTTGGAAAGTAATCCCTAATTGAATTAACATATCCTCTTCTCCTCGACAATATTGTTGATAGTAATCAACTAAATATTGAGGGAGGAAATGCAACATATCTTGCATTAATAACGTGGGAGGAATACCTGCTGTACCCACAGGAAAGACATCAGCGTAAAGGATGCCATAATGGAAGTCTTTTTGATCTTCGGGAACTTGTCCAGCTTGGGCATTATAAGACTTTGTACCTCTAAATGGGGCTGTGCGATAAAAAACAGCTTCTACATAGGGTAATGCGGCTTCATATAACCAGGTAAAACCTTTAGATTTGGGGATGATTTCAATACATTCACCATCAACATAAACATGATGATAAATGGGACGACCTGCGATCGCAAATATACCATTAATTAAAAAATTCATGGCATCAGGTACACCTTTAAAACCACCTTCATCATAAATATCGGACATTTCAAAAAATACAGGTGCCATTACTTCCCAGAAAAGTCCTAAATTAGAATAATAGGACATCATGCGGCACTGTTCCAAAAACATATCGGGGAACAGTTTATAAAGTCCTAACATTAAAGGATTTTTGCGAAAATAAGCTTTAATGGCTTTATCAGCGTTAGCTTTATATTCTTCTGAATCTAAATAGGCATCAAATTGGTTAACTGGTGCATACATTTTCCGATGCCATAACATGGCTTGCATACAAGCTTCCGCAAATTCCATGTTAATTCTGTCATGGAATAAATGATGGAAGATTTTGGGCATTTTGGTGGTTTCACCTTTTTCCATAAATGCCAGAAGTTCTGGGTGTGCAGTAGCGACACCGCGCCAAATTCTTAAATCGGCATCATCACCGGCATAGTGATTATGTAAGTCTAAATATTCTTGGGGTAAGAAATATTTAAAAGCTGGTAAAGGGTCTAAAAATACTCTTTCGGCAATATAAAGTAAATCGCGCCAATAAAAATCCATCGGTACAGCATAAGCTTTGTAAATACCGATAATTTGCATTAAATTTTCCGGTGTATCTGGCAGCATTGAACCACCAGCTTCTAAGCGATAAATAATTTCTGCAAATTCGTGTTGTGAAGGTGGAATTTTGCTAGTGGGTTTGTCTGAAGTTTGTACCATAATATTTTTGTTTTGGTTAATATGTAGGGGTTTAGCATTGCTAAACCCCTACCTGTGATTTTTGATGATTACTTCAATGCAACTTCCGCAATTACGGTTTTTTCAGTGGTAGGAATTGCCGCTATCATGGCGGTAGTTGTTGTTTCACTCCAACGCACTAACCAAGTTGGTTGTACTCCTAAAAAGATGATTAACGATGCCAAAATTAGGGCGGGTACTTTTTCATTCCATAATACTCTGGGATAGTAGGCTAGGTTATTTTGTAGTTTGCCAAAGCAAGTCCGATTGAGAAGAATGACAAAATAAACTGCTGTTAAACCAGATGCAACTACACATAAAAGTGTGGGAATAGGGAAGGTGGAAAAACTACCTTGAAAGGAAATAAATTCAGCAATGAAACCTGTTAAACCAGGGATACCTGCGCTGGCCATGCCACTTAAAACCAGCAAAGCACTAATTAATGGTAAACCGCGAATTGGACTCATTAAACCATTGAGTTTGTCTAATTCTCTTGTACCAACTTTGATTTCGACAACACCGACTAAATGAAAGAGAATAGCGAGAATAATTCCATGACTAAACATTTGGGCAACTGCACCAACTAATGCTAAGGGTGTAGCTGCTGCTGCTGCTAGTGCAATATAGCCCATGTGACCGATAGAACTATAGGCTACCATGCGTTTAATGTCTGTTTGAGCGATCGCTACTACTGCCCCATAAATAGCACTAATTGCTCCCCAAATTGCTAATGTTGGGGCGATAATGTGCCAAGCTTGGGGAAACATTCCCAAACCAAATCTTAATAGTCCATAAGTTCCCAGTTTGGCTAAGATTCCACCGAGTAAAATAGCGATAGGTGTGGAAGCTTCGACGTAAGCATCTGGTAGCCAAGTATGGAAGGGAATTAAGGGAATTTTAATCCCAAAACCTAAAACTATTCCTGCTAATAATACTAATTGCATTCCCACAGAAATATTCTGTGTAGCTACAGCGTCAAAGGCAAAACTGCGAGAACCAGTTAACCACACGATGCCTAAAAATGTGGCTAAAATAAACGCCCCAGAAATTGCTGTATAAATCAGGAATTTCATACCAGCATAGGCACGTTTTTCTCCTCCCCAAATGGAAATTAGTAAATAAAAGGGGATTAATTCTAATTCATAAAACAGGAAAAACAAAAGTAAGTTCTGTGATAAAAACGCGCCAGCAACTCCACCACTTACAAATAAAACTAGGGCATAGAATAACCGAGGACGTTCTGTGTCTTTGCTGCTAGTATAAATAGCAATCCAAGTCAGGAAGCTATTTAATACCAACATTAATACTGATAGTCCATCTACTCCTAGTTGATAACTTAAACCTAATGTTTCATTCCAAGGTAAATATTCTGTAAATTGCATCCCTGGGTTGCTAACATCAAATCTTAGCAAAATGAAAATATTCCACAGTAAGACTAAACCTGTGACTATTAAAGATGCTAATCGAGTCCGATGAGCAGGAATATCTTTTACTGGATAAAAGCCGATGAATATAGCGGCTATAATTGGTAGCCAGATTAAAACACTCAACATATTTATAAATTGGTAATTGGTAATTGGTGATTGGTGATTGGTAATTGGTAATTGATTTACAGTAAGGATTCAGGGAACAGAGAAGATAAAAGGAAAATGTTCTTCATTCTGAACTCCTGACTGGTCACTGAGCGAAGTCGAAGTGCTGACTCCTGCTCTATTTAAAAGATAAAATCTATGAATTGAATTCCCCAAAAAGGCCATGTCACCCAAGCACCTAAACAACCAACTCCTAATAGGACTGTCAAGGCATAAAATTGAGTTTGTCCATTATTGCTATATTTCAAGCCTTCACCACCTAAAAGGGAGAATAAACCCACAAAATTGACAATCCCATCTACCACGAATCTATCTAACATATCGGCAAATTTAGACAGTTGGGCAACACCAAAAATAATGGTAACTTTGTATAGTTTGGGGGTGTAAAAGTCGTAGGCAAATAAATTTTGTAAACCTTCCAAGGGTAAACGAATTGGTTTAGGAATGTTGCCTAAATAGATGATGCTGCTAATACTGCAACCAAAGATGCTTGACCAAATTAATAGGAGGGCAACATCTTTATTTAAAGTTGCCCAATTGGGAAGTAATGATAAACTTTGTAGGACTAAGGGCAGGTGTAAGACAAAGCCGCATAAAATCATCATTGGTAGAACCATTAACCAAATAGCTTCGGGGGAACGTTCGCTCATTTGTTTGGGTTTACCACCAAAAATTAATCCGAATTCTCTGGTTAAACTAAATGCGGTTAGGGCATTCACAAGAATGATGATGCCTACTAAAGTTGGGTTTGTCGCCCACAAACCATCAGCTAATTTGAATAAAGCCCAAAAACTACCTAAAGGGGGAAAACCAATTAAACCTAATGTACCGATAATAAATGCTAAACCGGACATGGGACGACGTGACCACAGGCCACCTAGTTGGGTAACATCTTGGGTGACACTGTTCCAAACAATTCCCCCGGCACTCATGACTAATAATGCAGAGGCGAGGGCATGGGTGAGAACTAATAAGAGTGCGGCTTCGTTTTGCTGTGTGCCTACAGCAATAAATATTAAGCCCATGTAAACACTGACAGAATAGGATAAGCAGCGTTTAATGTCAATTTGAGCGATCGCAATTAATGAACCACCAATAGCTGTCAATGCACCAATAGCCACTATCGCCGAAGATGCCACAGGGGATAAACTAAACACAGGTTGCAATTTAATCAACACCCATCCACCACTGGCAACCACTACCGAACTCCGCAAAATTGTACTGGGAACAGGCCCCTCCATTGCTTCATCTAGCCACAGATGCAAGGGAAACTGAGCGCATTTACCCATTGGGCCAGCAATTAATCCGAAACATACTAAGGTGATAATTGTGGGGTCAACTTTGGCTGTGGCAGCCCATTGAGTTAATTCTGTATAATTCCAAGTTCCTGAAAGTCTCCAAAGTCCCAAGACACCCATTAATAGAAACAAGTCTCCTACCCGTTTGGTTAAAAAAGCATCTCGCGCCCCAGTGACCACTAAAGGTTGACTAAACCACAAACCTACTAATAAGTAAGTTCCCAAGGTGAGGATTTCCAGAATTACATAGGTAAAAAACAAATTGTTACATAAAACTAAGGCACAAAGACCAGCTTCAAATAATCCCAATAAGGAAAAGAAGCGTCCCCAACCCCAGTCCATTTCCATGTAACCAATAGCATATATCTGTGCAAGCAAGTTTAAACCGGCAATAATAATTATTGCCCCGACGCTGACTGAAGAAATTTGCAAATTAATGGTTAGGTCTAAACCTGCGGTGGATAGCCAAGGAATAAACACTTCTTTGGCGGGATGATTCCAAGTAGCAGGGAAAGCTAAGACAGCATGGAGAAAGGAGAACAAGGTCATCGTCACATTGACGTATCCTGCTGGTCTAGGCCCGGTTTTGCGAATAATTCCCGGCGACCAAGGTATGGCTAAAAGCCCACCAATTAAAGCATAAATTGGGGTTAGCCAAACAGTGTCTAATAAATACTGAGCCATTCAATTACCTCTATAGTTTCCAGCAAAAATTAAAGAAAACAGAGCAACTAACGTTGATCCCCATCAATCTAGGTGTGACGGATAATGGAAATTTATCTTTGTCTAATATTGTTAAAATTAGCTTACCGTTATCTGAGCTAAAAAGGAATTATTTAATTAGATAAATTCACGATATTTTCTCTAAATTATTCTTATATTTCAATGGATTACATTATTAAATAGTAACCATTATGTATAATCTATGTATTGTATTTTTCTTTCTATTCTGGACTTACGCAAAACCTACTTCAAATACTGTCATTGCGACGTAAGGAAGCAATCTCAAACCCCTATATTTCGTTACTATCTATAATAAAGGGGCGGTGTTTTCCACCCCATCAAATTCACACTTGAGTCATTATGTCAAGATGCAAATGAGGGAAATTATTGCCAGCAATGATTACAGGTTGGCTAAGTTGGCTAATGGGCGCTGGTTGCATATCCCGGTAATCAATAACTTGAACGATAATTAGGTAGGCGATCGCTAGTATAATAGAAATTGCACCAGTAATAATGGCAACTATCTGAGAACGGTTCATGAGTATTTCCTACAAATCTTATATAGAGGCTAGTATATCTAGTTTGCCAGAATATATCGAAACCTGATAATATAACCGCAACCATAGAATATACCAGTGAATCAATATGTTTAATTTAAAAGCAATAGCTAAACTAAAGAAAATTATTTTTACAGTATTCCTGACTCTGAGCATTAGTTTAATAGCTCCTGCTACTTCTGGCGCTGCTAATTTAGGAGTTGAGTCAGGTCATCTTAGTTCCTGTCCACCTTCCCCTAATTGCGTTGTTAGTCAAAATGGTGATAATCAACACGCTATTGCACCAATTACCTATCATGTAGAACGAGATAAAGCTAAAGAAATAGTCTTAAAAGTTCTCACTGTTGTTCCTCGCACAGAAGTGATTGAACAAACAGATAATTATATTCATGCTATTTCTAAAAGCCGCATTTTCAAATTTGTTGATGATGTGGAGTTCTATTTTCCTAGCAATGAGTCAGTCATTCATATTCGTTCCTCATCTCGTGTGGGAGAGTCGGATTTTGGTGTTAACCGCACTCGTTTAGAACAAATTCGGTTAGCTTTAAAGGACTTAAATATTTAGGTTACTACGGTAAATTTTCCCATTGTTTAGCTATTTTTCGCGGGTTTTAAGGGGCTGGAATTAATAAGTCCTAGAATTTGATTTAAACCACGCAACTGTTCAGATGTACCCATACAAATTAGGGTGTCTCCTGACATTAAAATAGATTTAGGGTGCATTATATGTCAAAAATGCGTTTATTTACATGATTTATGCTGTCTGACGTACCCTACTAATATGCTGCAAACATATAATTTAGCAGTAAATAGAGATGTTTAATTTAATAACACTTATAAAATACTATGTAAAAATATATAAACTAAATAGACATCATTGATTTATAAGCGATAAGTTTTACTGAAGATGTTTTTTACTCAGAGTTTCAGAGGATTTACTTGATGTTCAATCTTCAACGTATTAAAAGTTTAAGTTTCACAACCGCAGTTGTTGCTACTACTGTTGGATTATCAATTTTTTCTAGTGCTAACCCATCACAAGCTGGTACTTTGACTATACCTTTGTCTGTGGAGAGCTTCAGTCTGAATGGAGACGCTCAACTGTTAGAATCTCCAACATCTAAAATTCCTGATATAATTTCTCTAGGGAATGGTGGATCCGCGACTTCTCCAGTCTCTCCTTTTCTTGATCTTAGCAAGATAAAACCGACAACCTTACACTTTAACTACACTTTTTCTGGATCTGATAAACTGAATTTAATATTTCAGAAGTTCAATCCCGATAAGCTTACTTTCACGGAGATCACTAAGTTATCATTAGCTAAGTCTACAGGTGAAGTTGCAGATTTTACGTTAAGTGATTTTGTTACATCTCCAGGCTTTTATACTGTTACTCATCAACTTACAGGAAACGGTTCGGCACAGTTTAAAGATTTTAGTTTAGTAATACAAAATGTTCCTGAACCCAGCGTGATATTAGGCTTATTCGGTTTAGGGATGGCAGCATTCACTTTGAAGAATAAACGCAAGTTGAATGTATTAGTGAAATCAGCTTCTTAGAGATTTCTCACAAGTATAGCAACAAACAACAGGCAAAAGTAAAACCCTATTAATGACTGAGTTTCAGATTTTCAAATATCAAAGTTTTTAGAGTTTGTTAGCGATCGCTCACTTCTAACAAGAATCTTACCAAACACCCTTAACAATCAACTAAATCTTCCATTACGTAATTTTTGGTCTGCGTAATTCTTGAGAATTAATAGGGCCAAGAATTTGATTTAAACTGCGCAATTGTTCAGCCGTACCCATACAAATTAGGGTATCACCTGACATTAAAATAGTATCACCTGTTGGGCCACCAATAAGTGTACCATCAAGGCGGCGAACAGCGAGAACTAAAGCCCCTGATTGCGATCGCAATTTAGCTTTTTGTAAAGTTTGACCCACAAAAGGACACCTAGCTGGATCTAGTAAAAATTCTTCCATATATAATTGGCGGTCTGCACCAGAGAGAATTCCATCCACAAAGTCTAAGATTTGAGGTCTGAGGGCTGCTGCTGCCATACGTTTTCCCCCTGTAATATATGGTGAAATTACGGCATCCGCGCCACCACGCTGTAATTTTTGTAACGCTTCTTCTGTACTAGCGCGGGCGATCGCTCTAATTTGGGGATTCAGAGTTTTTGCTGAGAGAACAGTGTATAAATTTTCTGCATCTGAAGGCAAAGCCGCCACAATACAAATTGCTCGTTCCACACCAACCTTAAACAAGGTATCATCTAATGTTGCGTCACCTTGAAAAACAGTATAACCAATTTCTTGAGCTTTTTGTACTGATTCAACTTCTGAATCAATAACTACAAAAGAAACACTTTCAGCCCGAAATTCCTTAGCAATTTGTCGGCCAGTGCGGCTAAATCCACAAATAATATAATGTCCTGATAATGATTCCATTAAACGCCTTTGTTGTCGCAGTTTAATTCCTTCCAGAAAATAGCCTTCAATTACTGCCCCTGTGAATCTATTCACAATATAACCAAGATTCACCACACCCATCAAAATTAAGGCAATAGTAAACAACCGCCCCCGACTACCCAAAGGATTAGTTTCTCCATAACCTACAGTAGCCAAAGTAATCACAGTCATGTAAGCTGCATCTTCCCATGACCAGCCTTCAACCAGACAATACCATAAAGTCCCAATTAAAAAAATACAGCCTAAGGCCAGCGCCCCAGCTATTAACTCTTTTTGAATACGTTGATATTTTTGTTCAAGGGTAGAATACACAGGTAATTAAAAATTAAGAATTAAAAATTAAAAAGGTTCTCCTTTATTTTATCTGGACTTACGCAAAACCTACTTCAAATACTGTCATTGCCACGTAAATAAGCAATCTCAAACCCCTAAATTGCGTCAAACTGCGTAAGTCCTATTTATATTAACTTAATTTACTGATAATTTGATCACTTTTTATTTTCAGTACAGCAACAATCAACATTTTTCACCTTAACCCTTGACTCTCCAGTCAACTGGAGGATTCAAAATAAAGTTAGTTCTTAATAGTCCCCAAATCCCATTATGGAAAACACCACCCTCAAACTACGCGGTATGAGTTGTGCTGGTTGTGCCAACAGCGTAGAAAACGCTATTAATTCTGTTCCAGGTGTAATTGAATGTATCGTTAACTTTGGTGCAGAACAAGCCACAATTAAATATAACCCCAAAATTACAGATTTACCCACAATTCAAAAAGCCGTAGAAGTTGCAGGTTATTCAGCTTATCCACTCCAAAAACAACAACTTTTGGTAGGAGAAGATGATCAAGAAAAAAGATATCGTCAACATAAATTACGCCAATTAACCCAAAAATTCACAGTGGGAGCAATCATTAGTATTTTACTCTTAATTGGCTCTTTACCTATGATGACAGGATTAAATTTACCATTTATTCCTGCATGGTTACATAATTCCTGGACACAATTAATCTTAACAACTCCCGTACAATTTGGTTGTGGTTATTCCTTCTACATCAACGCTGTAAAAGCCTTTAAACGCCATACAGCCACAATGGATACTCTCATCGCTTTGGGAACAAGTGCAGCCTATTTTTACTCTTTATTTGCCACCTTATTTCCTGAATTTTTCATTAATCAAGGTATCATGGCAGATGTCTATTATGAAACATCCGCTATAGTCATTACCTTAATTTTATTAGGTAAATTATTTGAAAATCGCGCCAAAGGACAAACATCCGATGCTATTCGTAAATTAGTTGGATTACAAGCAAAAACTGCCCGTTTAATTCGCAACAGTCAAGAAATTGATGTACCGTTAGAAGAAGTCCAAATTAATGATATTATTTTAGTTCGTCCTGGAGAAAAAATACCCGTTGATGGTGAAATTATTAGCGGTACATCAACAATTGATGAAGCCATGATTACAGGTGAAAGTATACCTGTAAGAAAACAACCAGGAGATGAAGTAATTGGTGCAACAATTAACCAAAGCGGCAGTTTTAAATTTAAAGCCACAAGAGTAGGTACAGATACAGTATTAGCCCAAATTGTCCAATTAGTACAACAAGCACAAGGTTCTAAAGCACCAATTCAAAGATTAGCAGACCAAGTAACCGGTTGGTTTGTACCTGGAGTCATAGCAATTTCTTTACTAACTTTTATTATTCGGTTTAACGTTACAGGCAATCTTTCTTTATCACTTATTACTACAGTTGGGGTTTTAATTATTGCTTGTCCTTGTGCATTGGGTTTAGCTACACCGACATCTGTAATGGTAGGAACAGGTAAAGGTGCAGAAAATGGCATTTTAATTAAAGGTGCAGAAAGTCTAGAATTAGCTTATAAAATCCAAACCATTGTCTTAGATAAAACTGGCACTATTACTCAAGGTAAACCCACCGTCACAGATTTTATTACCGTTCATGGTACAGCAGGAAATAATGAAATTAAATTACTAAAATTAGCTGCAACATTAGAAACTAATTCAGAACATCCATTAGCCGAAGCAGTGGTTAAATATGCCCAAAATCAAGAAATAGATTTCACAGAAATTAAAGACTTTGAGGGAATTACCGGCAGTGGAGTACAGGGTTTAGTAGATAATCATCTCATCCAAATTGGTACAGAAAAATGGATGTCAGAATTAAACATTGACACCACAGAATTACAAAACCAAAAACAAAAGTTAGAGTATTTAGGTAAAACAGCAATATTGATAGCTGTTGATGGTACAATCCAAGGATTAATAGGTATTACTGATGCTATTAAACCCACTTCTCGACAAACTGTAAAAGCATTACAAAAAATGGGTTTAGAAGTGGTAATGTTAACAGGAGATAATCGCCGGACTGCGGAAAGTATTGCCCGTGAAGTTGGTATTACCACGGTTTTAGCTGAAGTTAGACCAGATGAAAAAGTCAAAACAATTAAATCTTTACAAGTCGAAAATACGGAGATAAATTTATCTGTAAAATCCAAAATCAAAAATCCAAAATCTAAAATTGTAGCCATGGTGGGAGATGGAATTAATGATGCACCAGCACTAGCACAAGCAGATGTAGGCATAGCAATTGGCACAGGAACAGATATTGCCATAGCAGCTAGTGATATTACCCTCATTTCCGGTGATTTACAAGGCATTATTACCGCCATCCAACTCAGTCGCGCTACCATTAGGAATATCCAACAAAATCTGTTTTTTGCCTTTATTTATAACGTTGTTGGTATTCCCATTGCTGCGGGTATTCTGTTTCCTTTCTTTGGTTGGTTGCTAAACCCAATTATCGCTGGTGCAGCAATGGCTTTTAGTTCAGTTTCTGTTGTCACTAATGCTTTAAGATTGCGTAAATTTCAAGCCAAATTTATTATTTAAAGGAGTGAAAAATGTTAAGTAAAAAGACAATTATCACCAATATTGCTATCTACGGAATAATGTTGAGTATAGCCGCAGGTACAGCAATAGCGAACCCAAATCATGAAACGGATAAACAACAAACAGCAAAATTTTCAAATATCGAACAACCATTATTAATTAAAACAACCGTAACATTAGGAGGTTTAGGATTAATTGGTTTAGAATTATGGTGGTTTTTAATCAGTAAACCCAAATCTAAAAAAGCCGATGTTAATATTGAATAAGTCGTGGGATGAAAAATGATTACAGAATAACGAACCGCAGAGGACACAGAGAAATAAGGGTTTGAGAGATATTTTGCGTAAGTTATGGTATTTTAGCAATAATTCTTTACTTAGGCGATTATTGAGAATCAAATAAGTAAGATACTATGTTTTGTATGGGTTTATTTACCATTACTTAAAATCATTATCTATTATGTCTAGGTTGTTAATTACTCAATACCAAACAGAAGTACAAAAAATCATTCAGTTTGGTGGTTCACGCAAAGAAACATCAATTCGCTTTGCATTTCAAAATCTATTAAATGAATATTGCAAACCCCGTGATTTTCTTCTCATTCCTGAATTAGATTTTAAATTACCAAATGGTAAAGTCGTTTATCCCGATGGTACTGTTAAAGATGCTTTGCGCTTAGATTGGGGTTACTGGGAAAGCAAAGACCAATATGATAATTTAGACGAAGAAATTGAAAAGAAATTAAATAAAGGTTATCCCGATAGTAATATTTTATTTGAAGATTCCCAAACCGCCGTTTTAATTCAAGGTGGTACAGAAACTCAGCGTGTATCTATGCAAGATGCGGACGCGCTAGATGGTATTATTAATAACTTTATTAATTTTGTCCGTCCTGAAGTGCGGGACTTTCGAGAAGCGATTGAAATTTTTAAGCAGGATATTCCCATAATATTAAATTCTCTCAGAAACTTGATAAATAGTCAAGAGGGGAATAATAAATTATTTGAAACTGCCAGAAATAAGTTTTGGGAACTTTGTAAAAAGTCTATTAACCCGGAAATTACATTGTTAGATATTCGGGAAATGATGATTCAGCATATTTTAACGGAAGACATTTTTATTAATATTTTCAGTGAGTCGCAGTTTCATCAAGAAAATAACGTTGCGAGGGAATTGCAAGGGGTAATTTCTACATTTTTTACAGGAAGTTTAAAGCGGAATACTTTAGGAAGTATAGAAAGATATTATGCTGTTATTAAAAGAGCTGCGGCGAATATTGTTAACCATCAAGAAAAACAGAAATTTTTAAAAGCATTATACGAGAACTTTTATAAAGCATATAATCCCAAAGCTGCGGATAGATTAGGAATTGTGTATACTCCTAATGAAATTGTCAGGTTTATGATTGAAAGTGTGGATTTTTTAGTACATAAACATTTTGGTAAGTTGTTAGCGGATAAAGATGTAGAAATTCTAGATCCTGCGACGGGTACGGGAACTTTTATTACTGAATTAATTGATTATTTACCTCCCCATAGTTTACAGCATAAATATAAAAATGAGATTCATTGTAATGAGGTGGCAATTTTACCTTATTATATCGCAAATTTGAATATTGAATATACTTATAAACAGAAGATGGGTGTGTATGAGGAGTTTGAAAATATTTGTTTTGTGGATACTTTAGATCATACTTTGTTTGAAGGTAAGCAAATGGATTTGTTTGCGATTACTTTGGAGAATACTGAGAGGATTAAAAGACAGAATGATAGAACTATTTCTGTGATTATTGGAAATCCTCCTTATAATGCAAAGCAGGAAAATTTTAATGATAATAATGCAAATCGAAGTTATCAAAATATAGATAAGTTAATTAAGGAAAGTTATATAAAATATAGTAAAGCGCAAAATAATATTGTAATTTATGATATGTACACTAGATTTATTAGATGGGCTTCTGATAGACTAGGTAAAAATGGGATTATTGCGTTTGTTTCTAATAGTTCTTTTATAGATTCTATTGCTTATGATGGTTTTAGAAAAGTTGTAGCTAAAGAATTTAATGAAATTTATATTATTGACATGAAAGGTAATGCAAGAACAAGCGGAGAAAGACGAAGACAAGAAGGAGGTAATGTTTTTAGTGATGAAATTAGAGTAGGTGTAGCGGTTTATTTTTTAGTCAGAAATGAAAAAACAGAAGGTTTCAAAGTTTATTATAATGCAATTGATGATTATGCAAGTGCAGATGAAAAGAAAAGTTATTTTAGTTCTCAAAAATTTAGAGATTTAGGGTTTACTCATATTAAACCAGATAATCATGGTAATTGGATAAATCAAGCTGATAATGATTTTGAAAGTCTTTTACCTTTGGTTGATAAAGATGTGAAAGCAGGTAAAGGAGAAGAAGCTGTATTTAAGTTGTTTTCTTCAGGTTTGAAAACACAGAGAGATGAATGGATTTATGATTTATCTGAAACTGCGTTAGAGAAAAAAATTAAATTTTTAATTCAAGTTTATCAAGCAACATTAAAAGATTCAAAATACGCAGGAAGAGATCAAATTAAATGGGATAGAGAATTAAATAAATATTTAGATCGGAAAATTAGTAAAACGTTTGAAATAGCCAAATTATTAAAAATTTATATCGTCCTTTTTACAAACAAAAATTTTATTTTGATAGACATTTTAATGGTATGACTTATCAATGGTTTGATATTTTAAATCAAGATGATGATCAAAATAAGTATATTGTCATACCAGGACTTTCATCACCTAAAGATTTTCATACTTTAGCTGCAACAATTATTATTGATTTAAATTGCTTACCCGCAGGTTCTCAATGTCTCCCATTATATCGCTACGACAAAGAAGGAAACCGCATTGATAATATAACCGACTGGGGACTAAAACAAATTCAAACCCATTATCAAGATACAACAATTACCAAAATAGACATCTTTTATTATACCTACGCAGTATTACATAATCCCGCATACCGCACCAAATACGAACTGAATTTAAAACGCGACTTTCCCCGTTTACCATATTATGAAAACTTTCAAAAATGGGTTAACTGGGGAAAACAACTCATGGAATTACATATTAATTATGAAACAGTCACATCTTATAAATTAACCCGTGTGGATATTCCCTTAAAAGACACCCCTTCGACCTCGCTCAGGGAACGTCAAAAAACCATCAAAGTTAAATTGAAAGCAGATAAAATAAAAGGTAGCATCATCTTAGATGATGTCACCACATTAACAGAAGTTCCTGAAATTGCTTGGGAATATATGCTAGGAAATCGTAGTGCATTAGAATGGATATTAGATCAATATAAAGAAAAGAAACCAAAAGATCCAACCATTGCAGAAAAATTCAATACCTATCGTTTTGCAGATTATAAAGAACAGGTCATAGAATTATTAATGAAAGTTTGTACCGTGAGTCTAGAAACAATGAATATAATTAAAGAAATGTCAGCATCAGAATAACCAGGATTAAAGGATGTACAGGATACAATATCAAAAATTAAACACAGATAATTTTTACATTTTCTCTGTGTCCTCTGCGTCCTCTGCGGTTCGATAAAAAAGAATTTGTCAGAATCAGGATATCCAGGATTAAAGGATTTACAGGATGAAATTTTATAAAACATAGAAAAATCTGATTAAGTTTGATATAATTTGAAAAAGTCATTAACTAGAGGTTTAAAAAATGACAACAATTAAACTACAAATTCCCTTGGAATCATTAATAGAAGCGATCACATCTTTAAGTTTAGCGGAAAAACAAGAAATCTTAGAGTTTTTGCAAGCAGATTTAATAGATGAAGAAAATGATTTAATAGAAGAAAATCCGCAAATTATGAAAGAAGTTGCAGAAGCGAGAAAAGCTTATCAAAATGGTGAATATCAAACAATTCAAGAATATATAGAAAATCGTAAGCATCAACCTTCATGACTTACCAAGTTATTATTCCTAAACCGGTTGAAAAACAACTGGAAAATTTATCACAAAATATTAACGAAAGAATCTTAGAAAAGATTTTAGCTTTAGTTGAAGATCCTCGTCCATCTGGAGTCAAGAAACTCAAAGGTTTTGAAAATGAATACAGAATTAGAGTAGGAGATTATCGAGTACGCTATGAAATTGATGATGAAAACTTAACAGTTATAGTTCTTCATTGTTCATACCGAAAAGACGTGTACAGAAAATAAACTTTGATATATTTTCTCTGTGTCCTCTGCGTCCTCTGCGGTTCGATAAAAAAAGAAATTGTCAGAATCAGGATAACCAGGATTTTAGATCACTGATTTCTGAAATAAATTAGTAATTTTAGAAAAAATTAACTTTTATCACTTGACTCTCCACCTAACTAGAGAGTTTATTTTAGAGTAGCAACTTAAATTTAGTGGGAAGTTAAATTATGTTAACTCAAGAAAAATTAAACCTCATTGGTATGGTTGCAAAAGAAAGCGGTGTACCCATTAAAACCATTCGTTACTATGAAGAACTGGGTTTACTTAAAACAACAGGAAGAACAGAAGGAGGATATAGAATATTTGCAACTGATGTGTTTACAAGGTTGAAATTTATTAAACGCGCTCAACATTTAGGTTTAAGTTTATCAGAAATCAAAGAATTTTTGAATGTTCATGATCAAGGTCAGCTACCTTGTGATCATATTAAAGACAAATTGCAAGATAAGTTAACAGCCATTGATGAACAAATTCATCAATTACTCATGTTAAAACAAGATTTAGAAAGACTGCTTGAAGGTTGGGAAAATATACCCAAAACCCAAGCAGAAACAATTTGTCCTATCATCGAGAAAGTGTGAATAATCAGATGATTCAATATATAAATCTTGTGGAGTGGGTTTGCCTTAGTAAGTCAGCTATAAATTGTTGTGAATTTTGGTGTAAAAGGACACAGTGGAGGTTGCAGGTTATTCTCTCGCTTTTTGAGTTTTATTGCTCTAATATTTGCAGTAATTAATTATCTTCATCGAAACCAAGCTTTTCTCGCGTTAATCTGGTAAATATCTATTAAGATGAAAATTTTCAGGAGGTGCGGTAGTGAGTATCCAAAGTCTAGTTGAGCAGCCCACAATCCCTTCAGATATACCCTATAATGCCGATAGCTTCAATCACGTCGTCATGTCCACCTATGGACGCTTTCCCATTGCTTTAGAACGGGGTGCGGGTTGTCGCGTTTGGGATACCCAAGGTAAGGAATATCTGGATTTTGTGGCGGGAATTGCCACTTGTACTTTAGGACACGCCCACCCAGTTATGGTAGAGGCTGTAACTAGACAAATTCAAAAACTGCATCATGTTTCTAATTTGTACTATATTCCCGAACAAGGTGAATTAGCTAAATGGATTATTGATCATTCCTGTGCAGATCGGGCATTTTTCTGTAATTCTGGGGCAGAAGCTAATGAAGCGGCGATTAAATTAGCCCGCAAATATGGACACACGGTTTTAGAAATTGCTAATCCAATTATATTAACTGCCCATGCGAGTTTTCACGGACGGACTTTAGCAACTGTTACCGCAACTGGACAAGCAAAATATCAAAAGCATTTTGATCCTTTAGTCCCTGGTTTCCATTGTGTAAATTATAACGATATTAGAGCAGTTGAAGCTGCTGTGACTGAATTAGATGAAGGTAATTATCGTGTTGCGGCGATTTTAATTGAACCATTGCAAGGAGAAGGTGGAGTTCGTCCTGGTGATATAGCCTACTTTAAACGGTTACGGGAAATTTGCGACGAAACGGGCATTTTATTAATATTTGATGAAGTGCAAGTAGGAATGGGAAGAACTGGTAAATTATGGGGTTATGAACATTTGGGAGTAGAACCGGATATTTTCACCAGTGCAAAAGGTTTAGGCGGTGGTATTCCCATCGGTGCAATGATGAGTAAGAAGTTCTGTGATATTTTTCAACCAGGAGAACACGCGAGTACCTTTGGTGGCAATCCTTTTGTGTGTGGTGTGGCTTTAAGTGTTTGTGAGACTTTAGAAAAAGAGAATATTTTAGAGAATGTACAGGAACAAGGGGCGCATTTGCGAGAAGGATTAAGAGCGATCGCTCTCAAATACCCTCATCATATCTCAGAAGTGCGCGGTTGGGGTTTAATCAACGGTATGGAAATCAAAGCTGATATTCCTTTAACTGCTGCTGAAGTTGTGAAAGCTGCGATGGATGAGGGTTTATTACTGGTTCCTGCTGGTCCCAAGGTTGTCCGCTTTGTTCCCCCTCTCATTGTCACAGAAGCAGAAATCAATCAAGCATTAAAAACTGTAGACAAAGCATTAGCTAAACTCACAGTGTAAGTTGTAATTACTAATTCGTAATTTTTAATTTCAGAATTATCAATTACGAATTTTTTTTATTTACAAATTTTATATTTGCTGAAATAGTCAAAATTAATAATTTATCAAATATCCAATTTCTCTTATACTAGAATTAAATATAATGCTTAATTTTCAAGAGTTAGAAACTCAAATAAACACTAATCAAACACAAAATTTTGAAATTGAATATCTTGACACTGAACTATTTCAGGAATTTGTTGATAAATTGATAGTCCAAGATACTCTTAACCGCAAAATTGTTAGTTTTCAGGCTAATAAACTTACACCTATTTACCGATGGTACAAATATAAAGAAGCTTTTTCTGCAAAATTAGTAGAATACTTACTAGATAAATATCAGATCAAATCTGGAAAAGTATTAGATCCCTTTGCTGGTAGTGGAACAACTTTATTTGCAACTAGCAATATGGGTTTAAATGCTGATGGGATTGAATTACTATCTATTGGCAAAGAAATTATTAATACTAGGTTAACTTTAGAAAAAGAGTTTACAGAAAATGATTTTGTTCAACTTTTATCTTGGTCTAAAAATTATCCTTGGCAAAGATCAGAAATTCAGCAAAATATCCAGGAACTAACAATTACTAAAGGTGCGTATCCTCAAGAAACATTACATGAAATTGAAAAATATATTGCTACTTACCAACACGAAAATAGCAAAGTCAAACAAGTATTACAATTTGCATTATTATGTGTTTTAGAGGATATCAGTTATACCCGTAAAGACGGACAATATTTACGTTGGGATTATCGTTCTAGTCGTCAGCAAGGTAATATACCTTTTAATAAAGGAAAAATTTTCAGCTTCAAACAGGCAATTACTTATAAAATCAGAGAAATTTTAGAAGATATTCACACAGGGAGTCCACAAGGTGAACTTTTCCCCAGTCAAACTAAACAAGGTGAAATTAGTTTGTTTACAGGTTCTAGTTTAGAGATAATGCCACAATTACCTGATTCTCATTATGATGTAATTTTAACTTCTCCTCCTTATTGCAACCGTTATGACTATACTAGAACTTATGCTTTAGAACTGGCTTTGCTAGGAGTAGGACAAGAGGACATAATTAATCTCAGACAACAGATGTTAAGCTGTACAGTGGAAAACCGTCCCAAGGATTTATTAGCAATTAATTCTCAATGGTCACAAGCTATTATTGCTACAGATAAACAAAAATTACTACAAGCTATTTTGCAATATTTAGAAGAACAAAAATTACAAAAAAAATTAAATAATAATGGTATTCCCCGAATGGTAAGAGGGTATTTTTATGAAATGGCTTGCATAATTTATGAATGTTATCGGGTGATGAAACCACAAGGATTGATGTTTACGATCAATGATAATGTGCGTTATGCTGGTGTTAGTATTTCAGTAGATATGATTTTATCAAAAATAGCTGAACATCTTGGATTTAAAGTAGAAACTATTTTAGTTTTACCAAATTCTAAAGGTAATAGTAGTCAACAAATGGGAATACATGGACGTGATGCGCTGAGAAAATGCGTTTACGTTTGGAGAAAAGTTTAATTTAATTAAGTGAAAGGAAATAAAATTGACATATAAAAATCATTTAACTACAGGTCTTGATTTAGTGACAGCTTATGAAAAAACCAGGGCTGGTTTTGTTGCTTTAGCTATTGAAAGAAACCGTCGGGCTACACCATTTATTGATCAAGCAAGAGTGTTAAAAAATATCGCTACTCAAGCTTCTATGCCTTTAGATTTAATTAATATTGTCGAAATACAACCTGCTTTATTAGCTGCATCTGGAGTTTCTGATAAAGCAGCAGGTTATTTACAACCAGAGGATAAAATACAAGCTATTCAAGGATTAATTAAAGAGTTTTTAGAACCAGCAGGTTCAGATTTTGTTGAAGAACTAGTTTATAGATTTTTATTAACTAGAGGAGATACTCTAGGTGGTTCAATGCGAAATGTGGGTGGAGTTTTAGCGCAACGCAAATTAACTCGCGTAATTTTGGCAAATTTAGCACTTGCTGGTATTCCTTATTATTGGTTACATTCTACGGCTAAAACATGGATCAATATGACAGAAGAAGATGCAGGAATAGATTTATATGTGAAGGGTTTAAGTTGGTCAATTGGGAATAAAAATCGAACAATTATTTATAATCTTACAGTTCCTTTAGTGAAAAATAATATTGATGTTTGTTTGTTCAATTGTGATTATCAAAATATTTCTCCTGCAACTTATAAAATTCCGAATCTTTATATTGCACTGGGAGAATTAAAAGGTGGAATTGATCCTGCTGGTGCTGATGAACATTGGAAAACCGCAAAAACAGCTTTATCCAGAATATGGAAAGCATTTTCTCAAGTTGATTTATCACCACATACATTTTTTATTGGTACAGCTATTGAAAAACGGATGGCCGAAGAAATATGGAGTGATTTAGAAGCCGGTAAATTGACTAATGCTGCTAATATGACAAATGATACTCAAATTGACTCAATGTGTCACTGGTTAATCAATTTGTAAGGCATTTACAAATCTCCAAACAAAATATAAAATCCTACAACCATTCAATTATTTTGGCTTTTTCTGGTAACTTGGCATTTCTTTGTCCAATACTTCTTTCTCGACCAGTAAATAAACTAATAGGCGTATTGATAAAATCTACTAAACTAGCTTTACCAATTATATTTTTAATAGTAGTTTTTGGCAATTCTTTTAATAACCACCGTAAGACAATATAGCCATATTCTGATGTTGTTAATTCCTTCATTAAATCTACACCATGCAATTCATGTAAATAGCGATTAGAACGCCCATAACGTCGCCATTGACTGGCTAATTCTTCCATTGTCACCCGGTGACGATGTTGGACAATAGCATCAGCAGCAAATTCTAATTTACCAAGATTAGCTTTGAGAATTCGCCAACAAATATCTGCATCTCCTCCTGTAGTTAGATAGGGACGAAATAAACCTGAAGTATGGAAAACTTGCCGGCGAATTGCTAAATTTGCGGTTTGTCCATAGGGACAAAATTTATGCGCTAGGGTATGTTTTTGTGATAAAGTTTCTTGTTTATCGGCAAATTGTTCTAGTAAACTTGTACCTGGTAATGGGAGAATTTCTCCAGCCACAATTACCACTTCGGAATTAATAAAAGGTTGAATTAATTTTTCTAACCATTGGGGTTGGGGACGACAATCTGCATCAGTAAAAGCGATAATTTCTCCAGTAGCAGCTTTAATACCTGTGTTTCGTGCAGCGTAGGAACTTTGAATATTATTTTCACTTAAAGGGTTAATTTTAATCGGGGCGTTTTCAGCAGTTTGCTGGAGAATTGACAGAGTGCGATCGCTACTATTATTATCTACTAATAAATACTCTACTTTATCCGTTGGATAACTTTGAGAAAACAGACAATTTAGTAAATCTGATAAATCTGTTTCACCATTATAAATAGGAATAACCACCGATACCTTTGGCTTAAATAGGCAATCAGTGGTTATATTAATTGCTTGGGGATTAATCATCTCAGGTAGATTGCTGTTAAAAATAACTGATAATTAAACATTAAATTTTATCCCACCTCAAAGGGTGGAATTAAAACTTAAATTCTAAAATTTCAAGTCTTCAGCACGGACGCTAATAGACTGAGAATTTTCATTTTTGACTGATTGTGCTACCCTACCATTAGAAAGAGCAGCAATGGCGCGAGTATATTGGGGATCACTATTTGTACCGATTAAATTCGGATTAGAAGCCAATTGGCGTTCCTGTGTTTGGGTCAAGTCTAACTTGATATCCGGTGTAATCCCTGTATGATTAATATCTGTACCATTAGGTGTATAGTAATGAGCAATGGTGACAGCTAACCCTGAACCATCCGCTAGTTCATGCACTGACTGAACCAAAGCTTTACCGAAGGTTTGACTACCTACAACCACAGCGCGTTTATTATCTTTGAGTGCGCCGGTGAGGATTTCACTAGCACTGGCAGAATTACCATCAACTAAAATGGCTAATGGTAAATTGGTAATAGCTGTACGATTAGCTTTGGTATCAGAACTTGATCCTTTACGGTCTACTGTTTTCACAATATGACCATCATCTAGCCACATTTTAGCAATTTCGATACTCGCATTTAACAAGCCACCGGGATTACCTCGCAAATCCAAAACGTAGGAATCAACTTTTTTGCTTTCGAGGTTGCGAATGGCTGTACGCATTTGATCCGCAGCATGGGAGCTAAACTCTTGTAACCGGATATAACCCACTTTGCGACCACCCTCTTGTTTAAGAGTATAGCGAACGGTGGGAACTTCTATGGTAGCTCTGGTGAGTTTGATGTTAAATTTATTACCTGGTCTTTCTAGATCCAAACTAACAGCAGTACCTACTCGACCCCGAATTAATTTTGAGGCATCTTCGACTGACATTTTCAGGGTAGATTTACCATCAATTGCTAAAATTTGATCACCTGGTTTCAGTCCAGCTTTAAGTGCTGGAGAATTTTCTATTGCTTCTACAACGGTGAGACGCTTGGTTTTTTCGTTGATTTCCATGCGAATACCAATCCCGGAAACTTCCCCAGATGTTTGACTAGTTAGGGATTCGTACTGTTTGGGATTCATAAACCGGGTGTAGGGATCACCTAGCTTTTGCAAAGCTTCACGGATCGCTACATATGCCTCATCTTTAGAAGTATAGTCTTTACTTAATAAGCTTTGCCTGATTGCTTGCCAATCCTGTTGATTAAATTTTTCATCAACATATTCACGATTCACAACCTGCCAAACTTGGTCAACTAATGCTTTAGGACTATCTTGTAAAGCTGCGTGAACGGAGCGTGTCCAGGCTTGACTAAATACAGATATAGTAGCAGTTGTGGCGATCGCTCCACCAATCAGGGCTGCTTGGAGCGGTGAGTAACGTTTCGCAGATTGGTTCATGTATATTAGCTGAAATAGTTGTGTTTTTGACAGTTTATCAATCAGTCTTACCTGATGTCCTTTTGTATTTATATCCTAATCACCTCTGGCATTCATCCATCTTCTAGCCTTTTGTCAATGACTTAGATATTCTGTTTCTTGGGTAACAAATATGGTTGTAATTGAGCGTTTTTAATAGCACAACATATCCATATATGTGACACTGAGATAAGTATCATTTGTAAGTGTTCAATTATCCTCCTTACGATAGCACTTTATTAGCTCAGTAGCAGTGATTTATGTCAATGGATAATTAAACTTTTATTAGTTATTTATGTTTGCTCAATTAAGTATGAACTTATTAATTCAGTGTCGCGCTCAATTTCAGAAACTGTGGCGATGGTTCAAAAAATTATGTTGGGCTTTGAGACTTCTCCTCATTAGCTGGCTGGCTTTTACTACTATAACTCTAGTTTCTGCTTCTTCACACCCAGTAGATGCGTTTTTTGTTTTGGGTGGCAGTATTCAGCGAGAAATTTATGTAGCCCAATTAGCAACTCAATATCCCCATATCCCCATTTTAATTTCTAGTGGTTCTGAAAATCCTTGTATTTGGTTAATTTTTCAGCGCGAAGGTGCTGATTTACAAGAAGTTAGTTTAGAAACCTGCGCCAAATCTACTTTTAATAATTTTTATTATGGAACACCGATTTTAGAAAATTGGGGGGTACACAAAGTAAAATTAATTACTTCTGGTACTCATTTTTTTCGAGCCAAGTTAATGGCACAGATTATTTTAGGTTCTCATGGGATTTGGGTAGAACCAGAAGTTGTTCAGGAACAAGGTGTTCCCGGAAATCGAGAATACTGGTATAAAACCATCTTAGATACTATTCGTAGTTTAGCCTGGGCGGTTTTAAGTCAATTTATTCATCTCCATTGTCCAAGTATTATTAAGCTAATTGATATTGATATGTCTGTGTGGGAACAAAAGGGGTTTCATTGTGAATATCAGGGAGGGTTGAATAGGTAAGGGTGTACTTTACTCCTAACATCTCTGATACAAATTATACAAAATAATGATACAGATTTTCCCTAGGGGTTTAGCATTGCTAAACCCTTACACACCGCCCCTTTTCTATCATCAATCTGGTGATAAGTTCATAATTTTCGAGTCATTTTATTATATTAAAAATTAGCAATCGCCTAACAACTGCAATACACTCTGAATGTGGTTTTGAAACGCTTTTAAACCACCATCTTTAGCCCAACGAGCCTTAAAAGTGGGCAAGTCCTGTAATTTCATTATATTTCCACCCTCATAGCGGAGAACCCCTGAATAATCAAATATTTTATCTGCTCTTGCTGATTCGGGTGGATTAACAAAATCAATAGCCCAACATACCTCAACAATTCGGTATATGTTGTAATCACCTTTCCAATTCTCACGTTCAGGCTTATAGTCTAGAACTCTTACCAGATGAGTAACATATCCGCGTTGTCTAAGCAAAATCAAATCGTCTTTTTCTGGTTTACAAGCATCCTCTTCATTGTCTTTCCAAGCCAATTTGAAGAGATCATAAACTTTGCATGGTGAATATGCCCAATCACCATCGTCACGTCTCACATTTTTAGTCCACTTCAAAAGAGATAAATCCATATTACTTATCCAGTAAATTTTAAGGGTCTATTGAACTTTTAGATTTCCGAATTCTTTAAGAAGTCGGAATAAATGCTTTAGTTATGCTTTTTATTAAATAATTGTTTAGCCTGTTCATAAACCTCAAGAGTAATTAATACTATATTATTCTCGCCAGCATAACTTTCAATCTTCTTCCGTGCGAAAGGACGCACAAAAAAAGGAATATCTTTAAGTTTAGCTTCCGCTTCCGCAGTCCATTTAATTTGTTCACTCATAGATTTCTAGGGTTTAATCTTGATAGTACAGACTTGAACTCATATAACCTTTAACAATCAATATTATATATCATAACTCTGATTAAATAAAAGTCGTAAATTTCACATTTCCTCAAGTAATCAAACAAGATTATTTATTAGATAGACTTAAAGTACAAACCCTTTGTAACATATTCTGACTAGCAATACTATCAGCCGGAACTAGAAAATATTGAGGCCAATAATCTATAAAATTAGTGTAGGTTTTCCAGCTAGGATTAGCACTTAATTTACCCTGTTTACAGGATTTGGTATAAGCATTTCTTTTTCTGCCACCAATATTGTATTCAAAAACAACAACTTTTACTTTTGGGTATTTATTATTCTGAATATAAAATCCATCTTCATCATTGAGAGTGTCATCAGCTAACATAATTTTAAATTTGACACTACGCTCATTTAATCTGATGATTTCACCGCTATTGGTCTGACCAAAATCTACCCACCTTTCTTGTTGATTTTGAGCTAATACAGGTATTGTGAATATAGACACAGAAGAAATTGCGATCGCCATTGCATATTTAATTAACTGCATAATTTTAGAAACTCACATTTTTAGATTATGTAGGATTAAATTAAATATACACAATCTCAGTATTTTTTGGCAAATAAACTATTATGACAATAAATATGCAAAATCCCCAACTTCCTTAAGAAGTCAGGGATATATTAGAATCTATTGATTCTTTAAACCTGAACGACTTTTTCTTTCGCTAAAAAATCCTCTAACTCAGTCAAAGCGTCAGCATCTATTTTACTCTGCATGGGACAGAACTTAGGCCCGCACATAGAACAAAACTCTGCCTTTTTATAAACATCTTCAGGCAAAGTTTCATCATGATATTCTTTCGCTCTATCTGGGTCTAAAGATAACTCAAATTGACGATTCCAGTCAAAATTATATCTAGCTCTAGACAGTTCATCATCCCTATCTCTTGCACCCGGCCGATGTCTGGCAATATCCGCCGCATGAGCCGCTATTTTATAGGCAATTAAGCCATTACGCACATCTTCAGCATTAGGTAAACCCAAATGTTCTTTAGGTGTCACATAACATAACATTGCTGTACCATACCATCCTGCCATAGCTGCACCAATAGCCGATGTAATATGATCATAACCAGGAGCAATGTCAGTCACTAAAGGACCAAGAACATAAAATGGAGCTTCTGAACACTCCTCCATTTGCTTGCGGATGTTAAACTCAATTTGATCCATAGGAACGTGGCCTGGCCCTTCCACCATCACCTGTACATCATGTTCCCATGCTCTGCGGGTGAGTTGTCCCAAAGTTTTCAGTTCCGCTAACTGGGCTGCATCCGTCGCATCATGGGTACATCCAGGGCGCAGGGAGTCGCCTAAACTGAAAGTTACATCATATCTCTTGAAAATCTCAATGATGTCGTTGAAATGGGTATACAGGGGGTTTTGTTTGCGGTGCAGCAACATCCACTTAGCCAAAATACCGCCACCACGGGAGACAATTCCTGTAATACGGCTTTTGACTAAAGGTAAATGCTCAATTAACAAACCCGCATGGATAGTTTGATAGTCTACCCCTTGCTGGGCGTGTTTTTCGATGATGTGCAGAAAGTCGTCGGCGGTGAAGTTTTCCATTCTGCCGTGGACGCTTTCTAAGGCTTGGTACACTGGTACAGTACCAATAGGAACGGGTGAAGCCTTGATGATAGCGGTACGAATGGCATCTAAATTACCGCCACCTGTGGACAAGTCCATGACGGTATCAGCACCGTATTTGATAGATAATCTGAGTTTATCTAATTCCTCTTCCACGTTAGAAGAAGTGGGAGAAGCACCAATATTAGCATTGATTTTACATCTAGAAGCGATACCAATAGCCATCGCTTCTAAATTAGTGTGATTAATATTCGCAGGGATAACCATTCTACCCCGTGCTACTTCTTCGCGGATGAGTTCAGCAGGAAGGTTTTCCACCTTCGCAACGTGGTGCATTTCTTCGGTAATGACACCCTGACGAGCATAGTGCATTTGGGTTACGTTGCTCTGTCCACGTCGCTTGGCTACCCATTCAGTTCGCATTTTACAATCCTCAATATACAGCTTCCCTACGCTGGTATTACCCAGTCTCAGGTGTTAAGGGTTTGATCTCAGCTTGGTTTTCCAAGCACCCCTAGCATCTATAAGATTTTAGCATTTTGTTTAGAGGCGGGAGGAGAATATTGTGAAAATGGGATTGATTTTATGTTTTGGGTGCATGGGGGTGACGTTAAAGTTTTGGGTTTTACTATGATGAGTTTTGTTTTTTTATGAATATGAACCGTATAAACGTATACTCTATAGAGAGGAGAGGTTGTATTGAGGCGATAATTTGTTTGATTTGGTAGTTGGTTAGTTTCTTTCAGGGTTTTTTATGAATACGAACCGCAGAGACGCAGAGGGCGCAGAGAGAAGAGAGTTAAGCGAGGAAATGAGTCAGCTTACGGGGGAGGTGATAGGGGCTGCTATTGAGGTGCATCGAGTTTTGGGTGCTGGTTTTTTGGAGGAGGTGTATAAGGAGGCTCTGGTTGTTGAATTTATGGCACGTGGCATACATCATGAGGTTGAGAGGTTAGTAAGCGTGACATACAAAGGACATGAGGTAGGTAGAGGTAGGTTAGATTTTTTGGTTGCAAACTGTTTAGTTGTGGAATTAAAAGCTGTACAGAACCTCGCCCCCATTCATGAAGCTCAACTTCTCTCATACCTTAAAATGACTAACTGCACTTTAGGACTCCTCATCAACTTTAACGTTCCCCTCCTCAAAGATGGCATCAAACGCATTATCCTCTCCTCCTAACTCTTCTCTCTGCGCCCTCTGCGCCTCTGCGGTTCGTTAATACAATCAGTTATTGCATTTTTGGACAAAATTAAGATTAAATCTTGTAGCGCCGACATCTTACCCTCTAAAATTACACATATTCCAGCCAAATTTCCATTTGACGAAAGTTTATGTCGCCCTATCCTAGTTTAGTTACCGTTTCCGCACTTTTACTATATTTTGTAGTTACAATTAATGTTGGTAGAGCTAGATTCAAATATCAAGTTCCCGTACCACAAACTACAGGCAACCCAGATTTTGAGAGAGTTTTACGGGTACAGCAAAATACTTTAGAACAACTAGCTTTATTTATACCCGCCCTATGGTTGTTTTCTATATATGTTAGTCCTATTTGGGCTGCTGGTTTGGGTGCAGCTTGGGTGCTGGGGCGTATTGCTTATGCTTGGGGTTATTATATAGCAGCAGAAAAACGCGGCCCTGGTTTTGCTATTAGTTCTTTGAGCAGTATTGTCCTAATTATCGGTTCACTTGTGGGTATTATTTTATCTATGCTGAAATAAACCTGGGACTGTTCATTGGTGACTGGGTTAAATTTTACCAATCACCAATTACCAATTACCCAACTAAGTTAGGAAATACCTCTTGCACAGCAGGATGTACCAAACGATGATTTTGCACATTTAAACCTTTTGCTAAAGCTGGGTTAACTTCTAAAGCTTTTAGTCCCAGATTTGCTAACTGGACAGCGTAGGGTAAGGTACTGTTATTTAGTGCTTGTGTTGATGTCCAAGGTACTGCACCTGGCATATTAGGAACACCATAATGAACTACGCCCTCATCAATATATACTGGTTTGGTGTGGGATGTGGGGTATAGTGTTTCTACGCATCCACCTTGATCAACGGCGACATCCACAATCACTGAACCAGGACGCATTTGTTTTACTAATTCACGAGATACTAAAATAGGTGCTTTTTTGCCGGGGATTAAAACTGCACCAATGAGTAAATCAGCTTCTTTAACAGCAGTTTCAATATGGGCCGAGTTGCTGTAAAGTAATTCTACTCTCGAACCAAAGAGGGTTTCTAGGTAGGATAGGCGTTCAACGTTGACATCTAATATTTGCACTATTGCACCCATACCAACGGCGATTTTTGCGGCTTCTGTACCAACTACACCACCGCCTAAGATTACTACTTTACCGGCTTTGACTCCTGGTATGCCGCCTAAAAGTACACCTTTTCCTCCTTGTTGACGTTCGAGAAATCTTGCACCAAATTGGACGGCTAACCTACCCGCTACAATACTCATTGGTGTGAGTAGGGGAAGTCTATTTGCTCCTGGTTGTTCTACGGTTTCATAGGCGATCGCACAAGTGCCACAATCAATTAAATATTCTGTTAATTTGCGATCGGCGGCTAAATGTAAATAAGTAAATAACAACTGTTCTTTTTGCAAAAATTTATACTCGCTGCTTAAAGGCTCTTTCACCTTAATCACTAATTCCCGATTCCATGCAGCATCAGCATTATTAACAATTTTTGCTCCAGCTTGGCTGTAATCTTCATCCGTAAAACCTGCACCATTACCAGCTTGACTTTCTACAAAGATATCATGGCCGTTTTCCCGTAATACCCGGACACTAGAAGGACTTAAACCAACCCGAAACTCTTGATCTTTAGTTTCTTTAGGAACACCTATTTCCATTGATCGCCTCTAATATTTTATTGTTTGACTTTAGCCTGACAGTACCGATTCAATTTTGTCGGTATTGAGTCATTCAAAATGGAAAGTTTTTATTCCTTACAGCCTACATCTTGACTAATCCGCTAATATTATTAAAATAAATAAAGAATAATTAAAAATTGTTAACTTTTAGCCAGTATCCCTGGCAACTTAGTTAAAAAATCTCTGTAAATCTCTCTTTGTCAATTACACCAAAGGAACAAATCATAATGACACAACTACAACCTACTGTTAGCCCCAAATTAGAAGATCCTAAATTTGGTTTTAATGAATATGCAGAGCGTTTAAATGGCAGAGCGGCTATGATTGGATTTATTTTAATGGTAATTATTGAGTACACTACTAATCAAGGTGTACTAACATGGCTAGGTTTAAAATAGATTCATAATTTAGCATTGTTGATATAGTAGAGACGTTCCATCAATGTCTCTACATCGTTCTGATAATAATTTTTGTCTCTAAAGTTGGTTGCCTGAGTTGCTTTGCTGAAATAATCTTTCCCTATCATCTACAATAAAAATAATTAATACCCCCTCCTTCAAGAATTTCTGTTGCAAGGGTGTTAATTACCGTACCTCTTATTTTGCCTAAGAAAATTATAATTATGTGTGCTATTATTTGCCCTTAATGCAATGGACAAATTGTAGTTAGGATTTCCCCAAGAAATCTATACAAAAACTCTAAGTGGAAGTAAATAAGCTGTGATGAATGCTGTATTACCTCGTTTTTTAAAGTCAGCCTACCGTAAAGAACCTATCATCAGTACCTTGGTAACAATTGGTGTTGTAGATGCTTTAATTGGTGGGTTGGATGATAGTTGGTCTCTTTTTGCCTTTGGTTTAGGCACAGCAGGAATAGCCCTCGTTTTGAAATTATGGCGCATACAGCAAACTCCACCCATACCAGAAGAACCTGTAGCCCAATATTATTTACCGCCTCAGCCCTCCAGTGATCCCTTACCTGTAATTAAAGTTGCCAATAGAAAACCACGCCAGTAGTTCTTAACAATGAATTTGTTAAAATTTTTAGTAAAATTCAGGCAACTGAGTAACGGTGATCAAAGACGCAGTAGTCTAATTATAGGATTCATAACCTTTTTATTTGTATCCATCCCTGTGGGGCAATATTTAAAGATGAATCCTGGTTATGCTGCTACTGATTCCGTTATCAAGTCAGAGGCACTCAATACTCTTGCTGAACCTAAACTGCTACATAGTTTTATTGCCCATACTGGTATTGTTAAATCTCTGATTTTTAGTCCTGATGGCAAAATGATTATCAGTGGTGGGGGAGAAAATGAAGGCAATATCCAGTTTTGGAATTTTAAAGGTAGGAAGATTGCCAAGATTGGCAAAGCACATTCAGGGTCTGTAGAATCAGTAGCCATTAGTCCTGATGGTCATCGTTTTGTCACTGCTGGTAGTGAAAATAGAATTAATATTTGGAACCTGAAAAACTTGGAGTTTAGTCGTTCTTTAGTAGGACATACTAGCCATGTTTTATCTTTAGCTATAACTCCTGATGGCAAAATTTTAGTTAGTGGTGGTTTAGATGGAATTCGTGTCTGGGATTTAGTCCAACAACGCCCATTATATACCTTAGTCAAGTTTGATAATTTTATTTATGCTTTAGCTATTAGTCCAGATGGTCAAATTTTAGCCAGTGGTGATGATCAAGGTGTAATTAAACTGTGGAATTTGAGTAATGGTCAATTAATTAATCAGTTTAAGGGACACTCACGAACAGTTACGTCTTTAGGTTTTACTCCTGATGGGGAAAGGTTTGTTAGTGGTAGTCGAGATAGGAGTATTAAGGTTTGGAATGTGAATAGTGGAAAGGAAATTTTCAGCCTGAAAGGACATAATGATTGGGTAAATAGTATCGCTATCAATTTAGATAATCAAACCCTAGCAAGTGGGGGTAAAGATGGGATTAAATTATGGGATTTAACTACAGGTAAATTAGAAAAATCTCTAGCATCATCTAATGATTGGGTGAATGTCATTTCTTTTAGTCCTGATGGTAAAACCCTTGCTAGTGGTAGATTTGATCGGAAAATTAATGTTTGGCAATTTGGAAAGTAAGGAAATAATTCAAAGTTTGTAGTGAGGAATTTATTCCTCATGCACCGTATCCAACTCTTGAAACTGTCACCTGGCCTTCAGAGGTAACTTTTTGGTGCAAACCCTAGATACAATTCTAGCTGTAGTCAGGATGATTAGGACATAATTGATCCTTGAAACCTAATCATAGCAAGGGTTTTATTATTGCCTTGTACCTCTTGCTTTCTACTATAATAAAGGAAGTCAGGATATTTAGGGCTTACATATAAGTACCGGAGAAAAGAAACCGCAGAGGCGCAGAGGACACAGAGGAATGAGGGTTTGAGAGGTTTTTTGGGTAATTCGTGATCTTTTTACCTGACCTGAATTGTTACTTTTATGTTCATTTGGATTTGGATTCAAATTTTAAATATGTTCCGCCTAGCCCTTCTACAATGATTCTGGTATTAGCTGTCATCATTTTTTGATAGGTTTCTCCATCACTTCCTGGTTCACCTAAACCATCAATATATAATGGTCGTTCAAAAACTTTGACTTTAGCTTGTGTAGCGATAGGTGCGAGTACATTAGAGTTGGTAGTAGTATCACCAAAAATAGTTGGTACTTTAGCTTTTTGAATATCTTTAACTAAGGTTTTTACTTTTGTGTCTGTCAATTTTCCTGAATTTTTGGCATTAGCTAAATTTCCTTGATAAGGAATATCATAGGCTTTAACATAATAAATCATAGCTTTATGGGCTGTAATTAATTTCCGATTTCTTTCAGGAATACTGGCTAATCTGATTTGAATCCATTTATTCAGTTGATTAATTTCTTGATTGATTTTTTTTGTATTTCTATTATATAAATCTTTGTTTTTGGGAAATGTTTTAATCAATTTAGTATTAATTAGTTTCACCATTTTAATGGTATTATTAGGATTATGCCAAACATGAGGCTCAACAGTCTGTTTATTATTTTTAATGATTTTGATGGTATTGGTGATAGCAGTTTGAGCAACTGCAAGTTTTGGTGGGGATTTTTTGAGAGATTTAATAATTTTGTTTAAACCCGGTTCAAAGTTATAACCATGATATAAAACTAAATTAGCATTTTCAATGGTTTGAGTATCTTCTGGCACGGATTTATAATTAATGGGATTTATGCCAGTAGGTATTAAACAGATGAGGTTGATTGTATCTTGAGCTATTTGTTTGGTTAAATCACACAGAATACTATTTGTTGCCACTACTGAGGGTAAATTTTCATTAAAATTATTTGTGGCTATTTGGGGATTGTTTTTATTATTGATGTTGGCAGAATTACAACTAAATAAGCTCAATATTAGAGTAAAAATAGTAGTTTTTAATAGATATTGCATATTACAAAAGTTAGGACTCATGAGTTAAAATCTAAATTAATAAAGACACAGGGTTGCTGTGTCTCTCTAATATTAATCATTCTATAGCGTTTTTCAATTCAGTGAGGTACAAGAACCCCACCCCCAACCCCTTCCCCGCAAGGGAGGAGGGGCTATAATATACTCGATATGATAAGGAAACGCTATAATTGATTAAATGTTAACTAAAGGTAGTTTACCTTGTAACAGTTGGAAATTGGCTTGAACACAATTAGCACAACTACAACCTGTAGACTCTATCACTGAATGTGTGATCTTACTTACTTGTGGCGTAATTAGATCAAGATTTGCAGATGTAGCTTTCACTACTATGATTTGTGCATCGGGTGTAGTTTGCAGTTTGGAAGCGTTCGCTGGGTTAACTATTAATAGCATAGAGGCTAAAAATAGGGGTAAAGCAAGCAAAATGCGGTTGATTATTTTCATCATTCTATATAAACACTGCTGCTGATACAGCATAACTAATTATTAATCCGTAGTCAGTAGTTGGGTGTCAATTGTTAGAGGATTTTTCTCCCGGTCAATATTTCTCGCACTTCTAACATAGCGGAATAGGTGGGGAGAATGTGTAAGGTTTCATGGGTTGGTGTATGTTTTAGGGCAGTAGCGATCGCTTGCTGTAAATCTGGTTCTACAATCAGGTTAATATTACTTTCTACAGACGATTGACTATAACCCAAACGTAAAGCCATATCATACACGCGATCGCCACTCACAACCAAAGTCCCACCCCGTTCTACTAACTTTTCTGTATCCACATCCCAAATCCAGGATACATCTGTACCATCTGGGGTTCGATCATTCAATACTAATAAAGTAGTTTTATCGCTGCTTTGAGTGACGACACGAATAGTTTCATTTGTTCCCACAGGATTTTTTGATAATAAAATTCTCACTCTTTTACCATCAATTACTAAATCTTCAGCCCGACCAAAAGCAGCTTGAAAATGATTAATTGTATCCTTAATACTAACTGCATCAACTCCTAATTCTTGGGCGGCTGTAACTGCGGCTAAAGTATTATATTTGTTATATAATCCCACGAGAATTTGTGGCCATTCTGGGCTAAATAATGTCGGGTTACTTTTACTAAAACCACAACTAGGACAAGAAAAATCTCCTAAATGAGATAAATAAACTCCTTGATAATCTAAAGCATGGCCACATCGTGGACAATAGATAGAATCAACTGCATGGGGAATAGATTCTAAATAATTTTCTGGTTCATTTAAGCCAAAGAATAACACCCTTTGGGGTAACTGTTGTCCTAAATATGATAAAGTTGGATCATCTGCATTGGGAATAACTACCGTTGTTTCGGGTAAAGTAGAAATTACCTTTGTCCAGCGTTTACTAATAGTATCTACTTCCCCATATCTATCTAATTGATCACGGAAGAGATTTAAACAAAGAATAATCCGAGGTTTGAGGGGTTTTAAGACCTTGGGAACTATATTTTCATCAACTTCTAAAATGGCATAATCTATATTCAGGTTTCCCAGAAGATTGGCATTATCTATTAAAGCAGTTGCTAAACCATTTTCTAAATTTGCCCCCGTAGAATTATGGGCAATGCGAAACCCTTTTCTTGTTAGAATACTACATAAGAGTAATGCTGTAGTTGTTTTCCCATTTGTGCCGGCAATCAAAATTACACCATTTTTGACTTGCTGACTTAATAATTCTAAAATGCGGGGTTCTATCCGTCGTGCAATAGAACCTGGTAGCACACTAGCAGCACCAAGACGCAGTGACCTAACTAAAAAAGTCACACTTTTTGCTATTGATACCGCAAAACCTAACCGTAATCTATCTATAACTCTTATTTTTTGATCCACAGTCATGATTTATGAATAACCCAATAAGTGTAAATTGAATTTTAACTTGCAAGTTTGACTAATTAGTGAAGATAACATCAAAAGGACAAATCTAGTAGAGATTTTCTGTAGTAATGTATCTAATGAGGTTGTTTGAAAAGTTTTGGATGGTGATATTAAATACTTAAAGATCCTTAATAAGGGTAGAACTAGAGTCAAAGTTCCCCTTATTAAGGGGAATTTAGGGGGATCTAAAAGTTTTTGATACATCAATCAAGACTTTTCAAACATACTCTAGAAGCAGGAATTTTCCCAAAAATAGTATCTGTTGTTGAGATGTAGTCCCACTCAGGGTTATCTTTAAAAATAGTGCGTGCGTGTGATTATATATCCAACCCAGTTAATATTAGTTCAGCACAAACTCAGAAAAAATAGTAGCAAAGATAAGGTTTCTGTTGATGAATAGCATAAAGTGGCTTTTTTTACAAACTCCAATAATTACTAACTGGAGGCAGTTAGTATCTAAATGCCTATTGCTGCTTATGGTTCTATTCTTCATTACTATGCAGCCAGCTTTAGCAGGTATTAAGGATGACCGCTATGATGGCAATATTTTTGTAGTTTATGCTGGTAATGGCTCTCTAGTTCCTTCCAAAGAAACGTTAGCTCAAACTTTAGCAGAACATAAACCAGCTATAGTGACATTTTACGTCGAGGATAGTAGTGATTGCAAACAATATGCGCCCGTTGTTTCTGAAATGCAAGCTTTTTACGGACAGGTAGCAGAAATTATTCCCATTAGCGTGGATACTATTTCCTCTGATCAGACTTATCCACCCACAGAACCAGGATACTATTATTCAGGCGGTGTACCCCAAGTAGTCGTTTTTGACCAGTCGGGTAAGGTGGTCTTAAATGAAAAAGGTCAAGTTCCCTTTGAGAAAATAGACGACAAGTTAAGAGAAATATTTAACTTATTACCCCGTACTGAGTCTGTGGAGCTAAGACGACGTTCTCCAAAAGAATTTAGTAGTCAGTTAGAAGATCAATAAATATCTGGTTAAAATGACCGTACAGTCATATTTACACCAGTAGGGGCGAAGCATTTAGATCATAGTCTGTGGTAAAAATCAATAATTAATTGTCTGAATGCCTCGCCCCTACATCATTGACCCTCAACCTAAATTAAAATGTGGCGTATTTACATAAAAACTGCTGTAATAGCATGATATTTTTTCTCAAGGTTATGGGTATTCTAATGACTAGGAGTAAGGCTGTACCCATGATTACAGCTATTTTTAATATATGGCTAATTCCAATGATTACTTTATTCAGCGCGGTAAGCAACTTGAACGCAAGAAAAGAATTGTTACATATATTTCCTTTGCGTCTTTCGGTGGGTCAATATTGTTTGGGGGGATAAATTTTGTCCAACAGGCGATGCAGAAACCACAGCAACCCGTTGTAGTTAAATCGGCTGAAAGTGAACTGCAAACACAGGTTAAGGGTTATGAGTTGGTTTTACAAAAAGAACCAAATAACCAAAATGCCATGGAAAAACTGGCTATATTGCGGTTAAAGTTGGGAGATGAAAAGGGAGCGATCGCACTACTTGAAAAACTATCACAACAACATCCAGATAGACAAGATTATAAAACTTTATTGACACAAGTTAAGCAAAAAACACAACAAAGTAATCATCCTTAAAGTTAACTTAATTTTCTCGGACAATATAGCTCACAAAGATATAATGCTATACTTTATCATAAGCTAAATTAAGCTATTCTGCCAAAATGGGAAATTATGGATACTCTCAAACTTGATGTTTCCACACAGTTACCAGATCATACCCAATTACCCTGTGAAGACGGAACTTTCGTGTTAGCGAAGCGTACCGTAGGTCAGAACTTTCAAGAGCATCCCCAAAGTATTTTATTAACTGAATCTATTTGGTTAAAATTACAAGATATTCACCCAGATCAACAATTTTGTATAGGACAAGATAGCGGTATTTATTGGCGAATTACAGATCCACCAGAGAAGGGAGCAGAAGCACCAGATTGGTTTTATGTTCCTGATGTGCCACCAACTTTAAATGGTCAAATGCGCCGTTCTTACGTATTATGGCAAGAATTGGTAGCACCTTTAATTGTTATTGAATTTGTATCAGGAAACGGTAAAGAAGAAAGGGACGAAACTTCCTATCAGGGAAAATTTTGGGTTTATGAAAAAGCAATTAGAGTACCTTTTTATGGTATTTATGAAGAAAAGAAATCATCTTTAGAATTATATCATTTAATTGAGGGACAATATTATTTAATGTCACCTAATGAAAGAGGTCATTATGTAATTGCTAAAATGGGTGTTGAGTTAGGTATTTGGCAAGGAACATATAAAAATGTAGATTTACCTTGGTTACGATGGTGGGACTTAGAAGGTAATTTATTATTAACAGGACAAGAATTAGCTGAACAAGAAAAACAACGGGCTGAACAAGAAAAGCAACGGGCTGATAAATTAGCGGCAAAATTGCGAGAGTTAGGGGTGGAAGTTGATTGATGAATAAGCACGAATTGTTAAAATGAAAAAATCTTAGTAACTTATGGAGATTTTGCTCAATGAAAACTTTTGTTAAATGGACAGTTAGCGACTACCATAAAATGATTGAATCAGATATTTTAACGGGGCGCAAATGCGAATTAATAGATGGAGAGATTATAGAAATGAGTCCAGAATTGCCTGAGCATTATAATACTGCCAAAAGAAGTGTAAATTATTTAGCAAATCTTTTCCAAGGTAAAGCAGATGTGCGGTTTAATGGTCTGATTACCTTATCTAATTCTGAACCAGAACCTGATGTTGCGATCGTTAAATTACCTGAAAACAGATATAATCAACACCATCCATATCCCGATGATATTTTTTGGTTAATTGAAGTTGCTAATACGAGTTTAAGCAAAGATTTATTAATTAAAAGAAAAATCTATGCCCAAGCGGAAATAGCTGAGTATTGGGTTATCAACCTACCAACGCAAGAATTAATAGTTTTTCGTAACCCTGACAAGGGGAATTATTCACTGGAAATAAAATGGCAAGAACCGATAATTAATTCCTTAGCTTTTCCTGATATTGAGATTGTTCTTAGTCAGATGTTGAATTAAAAAATTATAAATTAAATATAGGAAAAATCATGTCTTTTAATAAATACAAAAGCATTGCTGATGTTTTACAAGAATTTCCACTCACTTACAAAGAAAAAAATTTCATTGAACAAATACCCATTGAAACTGACCCATATTTTAAAACCAGATTAGATTTTATATTAGCAGAAGGAGTAGTTTTTAATTCGGAGTATGCTATTTGCGAGAGTATTATTCAGCCAATTCTCGTAGAATTATGGCGAAAATATGCTGATAAATTATTACTTTGGAGTCATCAACCTTTAAATTATGATGAGAATTTATCAGGGATTCCTGACTATATAGTTGCTCAACGTTCTACCAGAGCTAAAATAATTTTAGAGCAGCCTTATTTAATCATAGTCGAAGCTAAAAAAGACAACTTTGAGGAAGGTTGGGGGCAATGTTTAGCTGAATTAGTTGCGGCACAGAAAATTAATAATAATCAAAACAGTCAGTTATTTGGCATAGTTTCCAATGGCAAGTTATGGGAATTTGGGTTATTACAAGGCATAGATTTTACGAAAAATGTTAAATATTATGTATTAGAGGATTTACAAGCATTGATGGAGGCGTTAAACTTTATATTTAGTCATAGTTTTGACCAGGTAAATTTGTAGATTGGAATCAGATATAAATAGGGCTTGCTGAATAAACCCAAAATCCTAATAAATCAAAGGTTTGAGGTTCATAAAAAAGACGGTAGGTGCAAGGTTATAGCGTCTTGAGTCTGAAAAACCCTGCACTTTTGTGGGCAGCCAGAGATGAAAAAATGTTTTTAACTCTCCTCCTGACTCCTGACTCCTGACTCCTAAGCCCTAACGGCAAGACTTTTTCAGCAACCCCTAAATATTATGATAGGTGATAGCTATAGCGGTTCTCGGTTGAGTGAGATACAAGAACCCAACCCCCTCCCCCTTCGGGTTCACCAGTCACCTACGGTGGGAAACCCGTCTACAGCACTGGTTCACCGCTCTTCGAGAGGGGGATTATGATGTATCTTATTCAAGTGCATACCGCTATATTATGGAAAAGTTAGCATAGCAGCATCCACATCAGCAAGATTATACTCCTATTTCAAAATTAGGTAATGTTTCCGCTTGAAATTTAGAGATAGCCTCTTTATTTTCTACTTCTAATACAATTCTACTATGTAAATTTGGTAATAGTTTTTGCCACTGTTTTTGGTTGATTTCTTCAATTAGAGAAATTTGCATTCTTTCGGTAATATCTATTTCATATTCCATCATCAAATTCATGGCAATACTAGATAATACCAAGTCAGCAGTTTCAGGATCGGTATCACCAGCATATATCAATAAGGTAGTTTTATCTACATCAGAACTATTAGCTAATTCAAGAATTACTTCTCCTAGTTGTAGATATAAATCATCTTCTGATTGAGTCCAATCAGGAAACATGATTAAATTAATTTCTCGTAGTTTAAATATATCTAGGGCTTGATTAATTAAAACATTGCTGACAATATCAGCCATTTTAGACCAAGAAAAGTTCTGAGCTTGTTTTAATCCTACTTCAATTAAATTGCGTCTTAGACTAGGTTTCTGTACTTCACATAAAGCATTAGTCATCCCCTCAATGTCATCATCTTTGACATATATTACTGCTTCTCCTCCAACTTCGGGTAAAGAGGCGTTAGGGGTAGTAATGACAGGGCAGCCACAAGCCATTGCTTCGGCTACTGGCATTCCAAAGCCTTCATATTGAGAAGGATAAACTAATGCTACTGCTCCAGCATAAGCTAGTCTTAATTCCTCATCACTCAACTGTAACCCGTGAAATGTGCATCCGGCGGTATATTGTCGCCATTCAGGAGGTAATTGACTACCTGCACCAGTAGCTACTATATCAAAACTGTCTTTGTTAATTAGTTGAGAAAATGCTTGCAAAAAGAGAATTGAGTTTTTGTATCCTCCTAAGCCACTTAAAAGAAAATAGGGTTTATTGATGCCATATTTATATTTAAAAGCATTAATTTCATTTTCAGAAGCAGGGGAGAAAAGAGGGTGAACTCCACAATGGGCAACAGTAATTGATTCTAATGATATATCTGGGAAAAATCTACTTAAATCACTGGCGGTATTTTCTGATATGGAAATAAAAGCAGATGCGTGTTTAATTGCATTATGTTTTTCTCTCCACATCGGTTCATTTAAGTTTCCTCCTAATACTTCCGGTATCATGTCATAAGCCATAAATACTGAAGGGGTATTAATGGGAGTGGTGTAATAGGTAGAGATAAATAATTCTGCTCCTTCTTCGTCACAAATCTGTTGGAGCATTTGGCGATCGCTTTCGGTATCGTTATAGTTATAGGGAGATGCCGCACGATAGCGAATACCGTTAATCTTAGGTGCAGTGTTAGCGCGATCTAAAACTAAAATATGATTAGCGAAGTCGGTGTTTGCCCATTCTTCTAAAAGGGATTTCCAAACTCTAGCTATTCCAGTTTTATAGAGTTGGAAAAATACTCCATCAATGATAATTTTTGGACTAATATTTAGATACTGCTCAATAAACTTTTTACGATTGGTAATGTGTAAAGCAATTTGTTCAAGCCTGCCGTCTCTACCTGTAGCATTGGTAATATGCTCTATCCATTGAGACATTTGAGGTATAGCTATAACAGGATAACCTGCTAATTTGGCACGATAGCATAAGTCCACATCATCCCAATAACCAGGACCATAAATTTCATTCCAACCACCCAATTCTTCTAAAATAGATTTCTTAATACACAAACCCCAACCTTCTACATAAGGAGTATATAATTCATTTTGTACTTCTCCTGGTCCAGCAATACCATTCTCAGCTAAGTAAGCTAAATAAACAAATGGTAAATATTTAATCGAAATATCATTATTTAAATGTAAAATAAACTCTCTATTCGCTGCTTTTAATCCTTGATTGTTAGCCGCAGAGAATCCTAAATTTGTCGCATTCCGAATTAATTTAACAGAATATTTATGACAAAATTCTTCTAGTGCTTTTTTACCTTCTTCTGCACTACCATTATCAACAAAAATCACCTCAGCTTGTTGTAAAAATGTAATATTATCTTCCCATAATTGCAGTAAATTAGTATGATCCCACCAAGGAACAACTATAGTAAATTGATAACTAAGTTTTATATTTTCCTGATAATTATTAATCACAACAGGACTATTACACGGATCATTTTCGATTAAATTCCCCCATTTATTTTGCATATATTTAATTTCTTGTTGATAGCGATTGATTTTTTCAGTTGTTTCTCTCTGATAACCTATACTTTTCGATTCATAGTGATATAGTAAAACATGGGGCAAACAAACATCTTGATAACCTTTTTGGTACATTTTTAGACATAAATCTACATCGTTAAAAGCAATTTCTAATTGTTCATCAAAACCTCCAATTTCTGCAAAAACTTCTCGACGACACATCAAGCAAGCACCTGTAACAGCACTAAAATTGAGAATTTTGTTGTAACTTGTATGGCTGTTTCCAGCTAATATACCATAACCAAGAATAACTCCTGTATGTTGCGGAGTGTCATCAGGATACTTTAAATAAGCTCCTACTGCTCCGATGCTTTGACGTTGTGCTTGTTCAACCATAGCATCAATCCAGTTAGAAGTAATTACTTCTGTATCATTATTCAAAAATAATAAATATTTTCCTTGTGCTTTAGTTACAGCATAATTATTGATGTGGGAATAATTGAAAGGGACATCGTATTGATGGCACTTAAATTTATCTGGCTCTAGTTGTTTCCATTTATCAATAACGGCAAAAGTTTCTCTTTCTTTACTACCATTATCCACCAAAATTACTTCATAATTAGGATAAATGGTTTTACTAAAAATAGATTCTAAGCACCCATCCAAAACATCACCTAAATCTCTAGTTGGAATGATAATACTAACTAAATTATAATTATTAATTTCATATCGAATTGAGTAAAAACCCTTAATATCTTTATCAGGAATAACTACACCGTTTTCCCCTCGACGATGCAAAGCTTCTTCTAAAGCTTTTTTCCCTGCCTCATAAGCGTAAGATTTTGCCTGATAACTACTGTTGGTAGATTCAGGATGTTTACGCCAATAGTACAGGAGTTTAGGGATATGAAATATTTTATCTGTTTTTTCAGTGAATCTCAAAACTAAATCATAATCTTGACTACCTTCAAAACCAACTCGAAAACCACCAATTTGTTTAATTAAAGATGTCCTATAAACTCCTAAATGACAGGTATACATTGAGGACAAAAAGGAATCTGGACACCAAGCTGATTTAGAAATAATAGGGTAGAAAATACCTTGATCATTAAATAAGGCTCCATCAGAATAAATCATATCTGCTTCAGGGTGATTATGAAGCAGGTTAACTATTTCCACTAAAGCATTAGGTGCAAGTAAATCATCATGATCTAAAAGAGCAATATATTCTCCTGTTGCTAATTCTAAAGCAGTATTACTAGCTCTAGAAATATGTCCATTTTCTTGTCTAAAAACTATTTTTATGCGATTATCTTTTTGTGAATATTCAATTAATATATCTCTGACATAAGGTTTAGTAGAAGCATCATCAGCTATACATAATTCCCAGTATGGATAAGTTTGATTTATCACAGATTCTATTGCTTCCCGGAGATATCTTGCTGGAGGGTTATATACAGGTAAAATAATACTTATGAGAACTTTATGATAGCTTTTTATTCTTTCCCCTAGATTAGAATTTTGTGATATTAATGATGTTAAATGTGATATTTTTTTTATATTCCAGAAATCAAGTTGCTTAGTTAATCTATAGAAGTTAGACATTGAGAAACCATATTCTGATTCTGCCACTTGATATATTGAAGGATTTTGTAAAATGTTAAATAGGTTTTCTAAACCAATTACCTGTATATGAGGCTGTACCTGCTGCAAATAAATAAATGATTTTTCTAATTGAAAATTGATGTCACTGGTAAAATTTTTAATAAAAATATTATCATAGAAAATATTTTTAAATAGATCAAGAGAAATGCCATCGAAGAAATTTTTGTAAATCTGTTGAGATTCTAACTTACTTCGACATTCATTATCCAATGTAGGTCTACTTAAATTATCATTATCAGAACGAATACGATACTTAATTAACCTTTCTGGTAACATATGGATATCGGATATCTTGGCCAACTTAATCCACATATCAAAATCTTGTAACTGAATAGAAGTAGTTAGAAATAGGCCTACATCTAGTAACAGTTCTTTTTTTATTAAACCTGTAACTGCATTGAGATAATTACCACTAAAGAAGAAATATCTTAGTATTTCCTCTTGATTTCTATGAGGATGGTTAAAGAACCCACTTGCAAAATGCTCTCCTTGTATAAGGTTACTATGATCATCAATAAAATCTACCCAAGAGAAAACTACTTTTGCACCTGTTTCTTGCACAAATTTTATTTGTGTTTCCAAACGATGAGGATAACAAAGGTCATCACCTGACATTAAAGCAATATAATGACCTTTTGAACTTAGAATACCTCTATTAGCTGCGGTACTCACTCCTTGATTGTCTTGACTTATATATATAATGTTAGAATTGCTTTCTTTTTGTAAAATTTCCTTAATTATTAAATCTGTTTTATCCGTAGACCCATCATTAACTATTATTAATTCATAGTCGGTAAATGTTTGAGAAATAACACTATAAATAGCCTCTTGAACATACTTTTCATGATTGTATGTTGTCATTACAACGCTAATAAAAGGGAATTGAGAGTTATTCATACTTTTAAATCTGTAGTTAGGGAAATTTTCACTATCATTTCTGGATTTGAATAATCAGGCTTTATATAGCCTTAAATCATAATCTATTGTACAAATGTCTATGTATTGTTCTGTTTCTAATAATATACTCCCAGGTAGTATTCGTGTGATCGAATTTAATATGTCAGATGCAACTATTTTATGCCCATAAACTTCAGGTATTTGATATTCTTTAAAGTTAAAAGCTCTTATTTGATTACGGATTTCAAATGCAGTCTTATTTAAATCAATTGTGATATTGGAATAGTTGATGGAACTTTTTGAAAAATAAGATGAAAGTTTTGATGGTTGTTTAGTTTGTTGATAATTTTTAGACACTAAATTATGAATATTATTTTTAAATAAAATTATACCATAATTTGTATATTTTTGATACAAGTCTCTACAATTGTCATTGTAATCTATGGGAAATTCAATCTGATCTATTATATCGCCTGTATCTATTCCGTTGTCTATACAGTGAAGAGTTACTCCAGTTGATGTATCACCATTTAAAATAGGCCAAGCTGATGTGTATACACCTTTGTACTTTGGAAGTAGAGAAAAGTGTATATTAAAGAGTGACTTTGTAACAAATTTGTTGCAGTCAATTATTCTGTCATACTCAAGAGATATAAAAATTAAATCATATATAGAATATATATTTTTGAGATTAGTTTCTTGTAATCCTAAATTAAGGCAATATTTTTTAAATGATTGCTGAAATGAATCCACTCCATTATCTGATCTATTAAAGCATAAAAGAAGCTCGTCACTTGTAACTATTTGGTTTGATAAAAGAAAATCAGTGCATTTTGTTGCAAGATCATTTTTTCCAGCTATACATATTTTCATGGGAGTAGTTTAATTATTAAAATTTCTATGAAAACGACTAAACAATACTGCTGAAACTAACTAATGTGAAAAAATTAACTAACTGTATTTAAACCACGTTTATTTTTTAGTTTTCCTATTTAATAATTAACAACAATATAATATAAAACTATTATTCATTTACAGCACTTTGTACGAATAATTGGAACACGATTAATCTCTATTGTTCAATTTATTCCCTTAATCATTATAACTAAAGGTTAAGCAAATTGCTATAATGTATTTTTATTTTGTATAACTTCTATAAATTCTTTATAATCACGGTAATAATCATCCTCATTATAAACTGTAGAGGCTAAAACTAAACAAACAGAACCAGAAGAAAAGTTATCCATTTCCCGCCAAATCATTGAACCTATATACAAACCATAGTAAGACCGATTCAGATGAAACTTAGTTTTAATGTTCCCATCATCAAGGGTAACATCAAAGCTACCAGACATAGCAATGATAACTTGCTGCAATTCTTTGTGGGCATGACCACCTCTATCCGCGCCTCCTGGGACATCATAAAGATAATAAATCCTTTTAATTTCAAAAGGTACGTGATTGTTGCCTTCAATAAAAGTTAAATTACCACGAGGATCAGTAATTTTAGGAAAGGTGATTAAATGACATTGATCTATGCTCATAGGTAATGGAAAAAATCAATTTTGCAACTTCTATTTATTAATTGTATTACTTTTTATTAACTCCATCTCTCTGCCACATCTGCTCATAAGCATTCTCCATATCACGGGTAAACTGTTTACCATTCCATAATGGTGCAGTTTGACGAGATTTCAATAACTTCCAATGAATATCTTTCCTTAGTTCAGCATCCTTACCTAACTGTACACCCCAGTTAATATACTCCTCATCACTCCAAGCAATACCTTCTGTAATACCAGCATTCATCATCATGGTGTAACTATTGCGGGCTGAAAATTGCTCTCCTACTTTCGTCACCAAAGGTACACCTAGCCATAGGGTTTCCATAGTTGTAGTTGCACCATTATAGGGATAAGTATCTAAAACAACATCTGCGATTTGCAGGTTAGCACGATGAATGGCTGATGAGGGTACTTTATTTAAAAATCTTAATCTTTCCTTACTTATTCCCTCCTCTTGGGCAATTTGTTCAAAAAATTCTCTCACCACACCTACATCTTTATTAATATCCTTAATTAAAAAATAGCTATTGGGTACTTGGTTGAGAATTTTCATCTGCAACCGCACATTATCAGGGTTACGCTTGTAACCTGCTTGGGCGCTAAAGTAAATTACAGCATCATTAGGTATTTCTAAACCTTTTCTAGTTAAAGTCGGTACACCAATTTCAAAACCATCAACAGCTAAATAAGTGTTTGGTAAACGCCAAATTTTCTCACTATAGTATTCTTGGGCGTATTCTGGTAATACATAATTGTCAGCAATATAGTAGTCAATAGCAGGTATACCGGAAGCATCCCAACCTAACCATGTTACTTGAATTGGTGCTGGTTTTAATGCTAGTGCTTCACAACTAATATCCGCTGTCATGCTATCTAAATCTACTAAAATATCAATTTCATCTTGATGAATTGTTTCCGCAATTTCTAGACCATCTGTACCTAATTTTCTTACATAATCTGATTTTTGTTCATACCAATCTTGTAAAAAATCCTGAATATGAGAACGATAGGTGACAAAATAGGTATAAATTTCAAATTCTTCTCTATTATGATGTTGATATAACCACCGTGCTAACCAACCTACGGAATGTTCTCGAAAACAATGACATAGATAACCTATTTTTAATCTTTTTTTCGGTGTTTTTACTCTTGAAAAGTTAGCTTGAGAATAGCGACTATATCGCTCTTGGGCATAAATTTGAATATTGTTTTGACAAAGTTGTAAAACTTGATTGTGTAAAAATCGGTTTTCTCTCGGTGTATCGTTAATATAGGGTAAATAATAGGTGCAATTTAATAGCCGATAAATTCTCGTTTTCTCTAAATTTGGTTGCTCCTCAATTAATTGATACAAATAGCTTTTATATTTTTCAATCACTGGTACAGCTTCGTACCATCGTCCTCCCGAACGCAGAAAACCCTGTAATAGCATTACATAAGCATTAATCAGATCATTAGTATTATCAGCTAATTCACATATCTTATTACTAATTTCGATACCTTGATTAAAATTACCTAATTCATAATGAAAGGTTGTTAAATGACTCAGAACTTCAGAAATAACCGCAGCATTAGGATATTGAATTTCTACAGCTAATTCAGCATACTTAATAGCTAAATTAAATCTGTGTCCTGTATAGGCTACTTCCGTAGCAGTTAACATCAAAGTATTGGTAAGTTGGAGATTATCTAGATAAGGAATACAAGCTCTAGGAAATTCTAATATCCAAGGTTCAAAACAAATTGATTTTAATGTTTTTTGTAAGACCTGAAATAATAATTCTCGATTTATTTCTTCTACTGTAAATTCGTTTCTTGCTGAATTTAAAATTTCTACAATTCCTAAATCTCTAAAATTTTCTTCTGTCAGATTGCCCAACTCTAATGATAATTTAATTAACTGTAGAATATTATTAACATCTTCAGGAGAAATTTCTCGTAAATGTTGACGAATTACCCAAGCTAATTGATAGCTTTGAAGTTCTTCTAGTCTTTCTGCTTCTTTTTTTAAAACTTGAATTAGTTCACAAGTACATTGTTCAATTTCTGCTTCTTCCCCATCAAAAACTGCTAACATCCAAGTTGTTTGTGCTTCTGCCTCATTACCTGATAAAAGTAAGGAAAGTCCATAATACCATTGATATTCTTTATTTTCTGGTTGTAGGGTAACTAATTCTTGGTAAAGTGTGGAAGATTGAAAGTATTCACCTATTTGGAAATTTGTATAAGCTTGCTTTTTTAATGATTCTAGATGATGCATAATTTTTTACAAGTATATTATTCTTATAACCTAAAAGGTTCTGTACGGAAAAGCCACCTAAAATAAAAAAGCAGGTAATGAATACCTACTTTATCTGACTATTATCAAATTTGTAGCTGGCAATAGATTCAAACTATAAAAAGGTTAAGTTACAAACTAATGCCAAATACAGCATTTTGGGTAACGTTTAGGTACAATAATTAAGGGAATAAGTTGAAAAATCAATATCAAACCTGTCCCAATTGGTCGCCCAAAGTGCTGTATTTAACTATTCAATTGCCTTGGCATTATTCTGACATTTTGGTGCTGTAGCATCTACTGCTGCTGTAATGCTATAATCACTGGCTACAAATTTACCAGCATCTTTTGTTTGACATAGAACTGCTGTTGTTGTAGTTGCACCACCAGATTGGATCAGGTCAGTTAACCCAACAAATGCTCTTAAGTTAACCGAGTTAATTGGATCTGCAACGTTCATTACACCAATTAGACTCTCAGTTGCCAACGTAGCACCTGCATTATCTTTGATCTCATATTTATAGTTGGTGGTTTGAGTAGCAATACCTAAACCCAACGCTGCCTCGTCACCAGTAAATTTTTGATTTTCTAGGTAGAAGGTTTGTTGACCACGGTTCATAGCACCAGCGTACTGCTTACCTTCAGATTCTCTAGCTTTATTAGCTTGGTTCAAGAAAGAGGGAAGAGCAATAGCTGAAAGAATACCGATAATGATGATTACAACTAACAGTTCAATTAGGGTGAAACCTTCGTTATCTTTCTTTTTACCTAAGAGGTGTTGTAAGAATTTTGCTTTCAGTTCGTTTTTCATAGTAGTTTTCCTTGCGGTCGGGTGTTGTTTGTTTCTTTATGCAAATAACTTACCCACTCTTTATCAATTTCATATCACCTCCCAGAAAAGTTTTTTTACCACATATTCACCTGCCTCATAAGAGTGCTAGATATAGACTCAAACCTTGACTCCGATTGATATTCAAGGAATAGTGCCTGGGTATTGAAGAGAGTAAAGTATTTTATTGGGTCACATTGAGCTTAAGTTCATGATAGCAAATAAGATCCCCAACTCATCATTAGACATCTCCAAAAAATAATGTAGATACGAGAATCCCTAGCCATGGAAGGTCTTTACAAGGGTTCTCGGTGACGCATATTTAATTTATGGAGATGTCTATTGAAGCTCTAACATAATGCAATCAAAATCCTCTAAAACCTCTAGTAGCTTTTGTAGTAGCTGAAAAACCTTAACTGTATCTGTAGGTTCTGCCGTTAGAGGGTCAAGAGGTCTACACTTTTGCCAATGCTCCACCAGAGACATCATTGGTAAGGGTTTGTCAAACACAGGTAGCAAGCAAAGAGCCATGGAGCTATCTATATAGACAAATTCCTCTGTTAAAGCTAGATATTTACGGATAGGAAAAGTTTTACCCTCGCTGATACAAGCAATAAGGTCTGTTTTGAATTTAGGGGTTTGGAACTGAGGATGCAGATGTACTATCGCATTTTCCCAGTGAGAATCAGTCCATTCAGTAACTGGTACAACAGTATATTCTGTTTGAGGATTACCACACCAAAAATTTAGCAGCCGATGAATAGGATGAAGAAGTTCAAATAAATGTAATCTATCTTCTGTTGATATTTCCGGTAAACTCATTCCTAGAAAAGCCGGTAAATCATCTGGTTCTTTGAATAGGTTCATCAAGTCCCATTGTCGCCAGTTTGTCATTTTGATAAACTCTAAATCAGCCGCCTTCAAAGCTGAGAAAATATCATTAATGGTGTAACCCTTATCCCCTTGAAATAAGTAGTTCATGAGAATATTCTCTTTTTTATCCTCTCCTTCATAGCCAGCAGTCCATGTTGTAGCTTTAAGATTGACATTATCTTTTAAAGCCTTCATGGTATCAGTGACGATTTCTATCTCTAACTCTTCTGGATTTCCATCCATTAAACCCATTAGAGTAAAGACTTCCTGAGCGCGAAAAATATTGGCTCTCTGAAGTGAACTATGTAAGTTGGTGCGAATAATACCATCTGGCTTTAATACAGCTTTCATGGCTTGCAACGCCACAGCTATATCAGGAAAAAGATAAAGAACTTCATCACAATTAATATAATTAAATTGATAATTTAGTTTAGGTAAATCATATATTGACAAAACATGAAATTCAGCATTGTCAAAACCATGATATTCTAAACGTTGCCGTGCAAGTTTAACTGACTCTTCTGATATATCCACACCAACAATTTTTGCACCAGGATTTGCTTCGGCTAAAACTAAAGATTTATAACCAGTACCACATCCAGCATCTAAAATTACTTTGTCTTTGGTATCTATAACTTTTTGGTTTCTTAAGTAGTAAGATGTCACTAAGTTATGAATGTAGAGTAAATTAAAATTATTTTTGGGAGATGTATCTAAGGCAATGGTGGGATAGGGAGAGCTATCAAATTGCTGGCGGATTTTCGCCCATATATCAGATGTTGAATTTGTCATAGTAAACACTCTTAATAGCTGAGGGGATGACGAAATAACCTAAACAGCTTATCAGGTGAAAATTGTACCGATTTATGGTAAAAAAAGATAGCCCCACTATTCTCAATAAGGACTATCTATTGATAATGTTACCTGAATTCTACAAAATACACC
>JBJTUF010000093.1:0-7432 GCA_046080565.1 Cuspidothrix sp.
CTTAAATCCTGTTGACATTACTTAGATACAGCGGCTAAATGGGTTCTCTCTTAAGCTACCTTGAGTTGTGTCACTTGAACATCCTCCCACATATCTAATAAATCCCCTTGTCAATAGGGTTTGAGATGCGCTAACCCTGGGTTGAAGATGAGATGTGGCAATATTTTGAGAAAATAAAGAGGAAAAAAATAGAGGCAAGGAAGCCCCCAAAACAACAAAATCTTACTACAATCATATCAAACAATTTTCCGACTTGTAACCCGTTAAGATTTGTACAGGAAAGTTCATAAACATTAACGAAATTAAGTTTACATCATTATAACAAGAATGTAACTATTGCTTTTGCCATTTTTGTTAAATAATCGGAATTCATTACTAATTATTGATTACTAATCACCTTCGGTACAACTAATACCTTATCAACTCGGTTTCCGTCCATATCCATAACTTCAAACCGCATCCCATCCCATTCAAAATGATCGGCGGCGGCGGGAATACGTCCTAAATGGGTGATGACAAAACCGCCTAATGTTTGATAATTTCCTCTTTCTTCACTTTCCAATTCTTCCAGATCAAAAAGTTCTAAAAACTCTTCTATTCCTAACATTCCATCTACTAACCAAGAACCATCTTCTCTTTGTATAGCTTGGGGTTCTTCTTGTCCTGGGTCTGCGGGAACATCACCGACTATTTCACTCATGATATCATTGAGGGTAACTAAGCCTTGAATGACACCATATTCATCTACAACTAAAGCCATGTGAGTGACGGTTTGTTTGAATAATTCCAAAACTTTTAAACCGCGTGTACTTTCAGGAACAAATACAGGTTGACGTAATCCTAGCGTAAGATCAAAAGATTCATTGCGTAAACTTCTGGCTAATAAGTCGGTGACAGGAATAATACCCAATACATTATCTAATCCTTCTTGACAAATTGGATAACGAGAATAACCACTTTCGGTCATTTTTTGGCGATTTTCTTCTGGAGGATCTTCCAAGTCTAACCACACTATATCAGGTCGGGGAGTCATAAAAGAGGTGACGGGGCGATCGCCTAACCGGAATACTCTTTCTACCATATCCTGTTCAGCTTCTTCAAATGTTCCCGCTTCTGTCCCTTGTTCGATTAAAATTTTGATTTCTTCTTCTGTAACTTGGGGTTCTTCTGAAGGTCTAATACCCAAAATTCTTAGCACTAAATCTGTGGATGCACTCAAAAGATAAACTATGGGTGAAGCTATCTTCGCTAACGCCCCCATGGGAATAGCGACAAAAGCAGCAATTTTTTCAGGGTTATTTAAAGCCAGGCGTTTGGGAACAAGTTCACCGACAATTAAGGAGAAATAGGTAATGAGTAAAACTACTATCCCAAAAGCGATCGCATTACTATAATTAGCTAAAATTGGAACTAGCTTAATATAATCTTCTAATCTTTTGGCAATGGTCGCACCACCAAAGACACCATTCAGGATATTAATGAGTGTAATCCCTACCTGGACAATAGATAAGAAATGGTTGGGAGATTCAGCGAGTTTTAATGCAGCCTTAGCATTAACATCTCCTTGGTTGGCTAACTGCTGTAGTCTAGCTTTTCGGGCGGAAACCACAGCCATCTCCGACATCGAAAATACACCGTTAGCGAAAATTAGCACTAAAATTGTTAAAAGTTCAAAACTGATGTCAGACATTTTTAAAATTGTTGGTATAAAGAATAAAATTATACAGAGCTTGGCAATCCAGTTTATTTACACACTTTATTAGTATCCAGTATTTTAGGTGATTCTCTAAATACTTTGACTATATACAAAAGCAGGAGGCAATAGGTAATAGAATTTTCTCCCCTGCACCCCTGTCCTCATTATTCTTGGCCATTCATAGTCAAGTCAGTGGTGAAAACTTTTAAAATAGTTGATATAAACTGCTTTTAGATTTTGAGATCGGCAGTGACTTCCTTTTTTAGCGTAAAACTTATGGCCTTTTCTTCTATTGTACGTGCTTTGGCGCGATCGCCTCTGACCGCAGAACTCATTACTAAACTCAACAAACAGCAGGAATTGCGGTTAAATGGTATTTCTCGTCTTCCCAAGGGACTGGTAGCTTCAGCATTAGCAAACTACGAAGATCAGGATTTGTGTGTATTTTGTGCCACTTTAGAGGAAGCTGGGCGGGTGTTTGCCCAAATGGAAGCAATGGGATGGAAAACTGTCCACTTTTACCCCACTTCCGAAGCTTCTCCCTATGAACCCTTTGACCCTGAAAACGAGTTGAGTTGGGGTCAAATGCAGGTTTTAGCAGATTTGGTAGTGAGGAGTGATGAAACAAGGGGCGGGGAGACCTCGGCGCAAAAGCAGAAGACGGCTATTATTGCGACTGTGGGGGCATTGCAACCACATTTGCCACCTCCTTCGGCCTTTAAATCATTTTGTATAACTTTGGAAAAGGGGATGGAATTTGATTTAGATGGGTTTGGGGAAAAAATCACTATTTTGGGATATGAACGAGTTCCTCTAGTAGAAACCGAAGGACAATGGAGTAGACGGGGTGATATTGTGGATGTGTTTCCCGTGTCTTCCGAGTTGCCTGTGCGCTTAGAATGGTTTGGCGATGAAATTGAACAAATTCGGGAATTTGACCCCGCCACCCAGCGTTCAGCCTTAGATAAGGTGGAAAAAGTTACCCTCACCCCCACAAGTTTTACACCGATTATTTTAGATGCACTCAAGAATTTACCAAACGTAGAAACGTTTGATGGAACGTCTTTACAAGAAGGTAGTCGGCGATTTTTGGGATTAGCTTTTGCAAAACCCGCTTCATTACTAGACTATTTAGGAGAAAATACCCTTGTTGCCATTGATGAATCAGAACAATGTTATGCTCATAGCGATCGCTGGGTAGAAAACTCTGAAATTCAGTGGTCTGTAGCAGCAAAGCATTTAGAAGATAACTTATCGGTAGTTGCAGAAAATAGTTCTCCAAATGCGTCACCCTTAAATTTGTTAGTTACATTACCGAAAATTCATCGTAATTTTGATGAGTGTGTAGCCGAAATTAGCACTTTTAAAAAGTTATATTTATCAGAATTATCAGAAGAAAATAGTGGACTAAATTTAGCTAGTAGACCTTTACCTGTCACACCTCATCAATTTGCTAAATTAGGAGAAACAATTAGAAACGAAAGAGATCGCAACTTTGCCGTGTGGATAATTTCGGCTCAACCTTCCCGTTCTGTTTCTTTGCTGCAAGAACATGATTGTTCTGCCCAGTTTATTCCTAATCCCCGTGATTATCAAGCCATTGATAAACTACAAATTAATCATATCCCCATCGCGTTAAAATATTCTGGTTTAGCAGAATTAGAAGGTTTTATTTTACCTTCTTTTCGGTTAGTAATTGTCACCGACAGAGAATTTTATGGACAACATTCCTTAGCTAATTTTGGCTATGTCCGTAAACGTCGTCAAGCTACATCTAAACAAGTTGATCCGAACAAATTACGTCAAGGTGATTTTGTAGTTCATCGTAGTCATGGTATTGGTAAATTTGTTAAATTAGAAAGTTTAACAATTAATGATGAAACCCGTGATTATTTAGTTGTACAATATGCAGATGGTTTATTAAGAGTTGCTGCTGATCAAGTTGGTTCTTTATCTCGATTTAGAACTAATGCAGACAAACCACCGGAACTGCATAAAATGACCGGAAAGGCTTGGGAAAACACTAAGAATAAAGTCCGTAAAGCCATTAAAAAACTGGCAGTAGACTTGTTAAAATTGTATGCAGCACGTTCTCAACAACAAGGTTTTTCATATCCCCAGGATATGCCTTGGCAAGAAGAAATGGAAGATTCTTTTCCCTATCAACCTACCACAGATCAACTAAAAGCAGTACAAGATGTGAAACGGGATATGGAAAGTGAAAGACCGATGGATAGGTTAGTATGTGGAGATGTGGGTTTTGGCAAAACAGAAGTGGCAATTAGGGCGATTTTTAAAGCTGTCACCGCAGGAAAACAAGTAGCACTTTTAGCCCCAACGACAATTTTAACTCAACAACATTATCACACAATCAAAGAACGTTTTGCACCCTATCCAGTGAATGTGGGTTTACTCAACCGGTTTCGTAGTGCGGAAGAAAAACGCAATATTCAAAAACGTCTAACAACGGGAGAATTAGATATAGTTGTCGGTACACATCAATTATTAGGAAAAGGTGTACAATTTAAAGATTTAGGACTTTTGGTAATTGACGAAGAGCAAAGATTTGGAGTTAATCAAAAGGAAAAAATCAAAAGCTTAAAAACACAAGTTGATGTCTTAACTCTTTCCGCGACTCCTATTCCTAGAACCTTATATATGTCATTATCTGGGATTAGGGAAATGAGTTTAATTACCACACCACCTCCTACCAGAAGACCCATTCAAACCCATCTTGCACCATTAAATCCTGATATTGTTAGAAGTGCAATTCGGCAAGAATTAGATCGAGGTGGACAAGTTTTTTATGTAGTTCCTAGAGTTGAAGGAATTGAAGAAACAACAACCAAATTACGAGAGATGATACCAGGAGGAAGATTTGCGATCGCCCATGGTCAAATGGACGAAAGCGAGTTAGAATCAACCATGCTCACTTTCGGAAATAATGACGCTGATATTCTTGTTTGTACCACAATTATTGAATCTGGTTTAGATATTCCGCGAGTTAATACAATATTAATAGAAGACGCGCACCGTTTTGGTTTATCTCAATTATATCAATTAAGGGGACGAGTAGGACGGGCAGGAATACAAGCTCACGCATGGTTATTTTACCCCAAACAACGAGAATTATCCGATGCAGCCAGACAAAGATTAAGAGCAATTCAAGAATTTACACAACTCGGTTCTGGATATCAATTAGCAATGCGAGATATGGAAATTCGCGGAGTAGGAAACTTGCTAGGTGCAGAACAATCTGGTCAAATGGATGCAATTGGATTTGACTTGTATATGGAAATGTTAGAAGCAGAAATTCGAGAAATTAGAGGTCAAGAAATACCCAAAGTTGAAGATACCCAAATTGACCTCAATCTCACTGCATTTATTCCTGCAACTTACATTACCGATCCTGATCAAAAGATGAGTGCTTATCGCGCTGTCACCACCGCAAAATCCAAATATGAATTAAAACAAATTGCTGCCGAATGGACTGATAGATATGGAACTATACCCGTACCTGCAAATCAATTGTTGCGCGTGATGGAACTAAAACAATTAGCCAAAAATCTAGGATTTAGCCGTATTAAACCAGAGAATAAACAGCATATTGTTTTAGAAACACCAATGGAAGAACCCGCATGGAATCTATTAGCAGAAAACCTTACTTCTAACATGAAAACCCGCTTTGTTTATTCTCCTGGGAAGGTAACAGCAAGAGGTTTAGGAGTCTTTAAAGCAGATCAACAATTGCAAACTTTAATAGATACTTTCATGAAAATGCAAGGGGCAATTTCGGAAACTGCTTTAGTTTCGTAGGTTGGGTGAAACCCAAGGAAACCCAAGATTAATGAATACTTTTTGTTGGGTTGCGCTGTTGCTTAACCCAACTTACTATATTGTAATTATTGGCTTTTCACCTCTTTACTAAAAAGGCGATAGTATAACCAGGTGCTAAATTCTTTAATGGGAAATAGGAAATAAGTCAAAGGATTTACGGTAACAATAATATTTCTAAAATCCCGTTTAGCAAAAAATAAAATTCCCTTTGCAACTTGCTTTGCTGACATCACACCATAGGGATTTAACTGACTTTTGAAAGATCCTAAAATTAATTTGCGAATCACACAAGTTTGATCTAATCTTTTGAGAGTAACAATATCACCTAATGCTCTTTTGCTTAGTTCATACAAAGGACTTAAAGCTGGAGAAACTTCGGCTTCTGATGTATTGACCCAAATTTCTTTGGTGGCTTTGTCTTGCGCTCCTGTGACAGTGGCAGAAAAGATATCTATTAGTTGTAAAGCGGAAAAAGTATTAATTTGATAGGAATTGTGAATAGCACCAGAAGTTCTATCCCCATAGACATTGATGCCATGATTGATAATGAGAATATCAACTTTATTTAAACTTTCTTCTAGTTGATATTCATTGCCCAATTCCCATTTTATAACTTTGACACGCTCTTGAACGGCAATTTTTTCAGGATTAGTTGTTAATGCCACAACTTTAGCATTTTGCTTTAATAATTCTGCGGCTAATGCTTGTCCTAATGCACCGGAAGCACCTGTTAAAGCTACGGTTTTACCTTTCAAAGAAAGTCCTGTTCCTAATATTTTATCCACTAGAGGAAATACACCACTATAGTAAGCATTAACATCATCAAAATGATGTCGCCAATGATAGGTTCTATTTACCCACCAAACGGAGGGAATTTTATCTAAAGGTCCGGGTAAATGATTGTAGTCTGTGTCTATTGTTCCTTGAAAATATCGGAGGGATGCACCGTATAAAAAAGTTACGGAGTAGACAACACCTAACCATAATCCCCATTGATGAGCTAGTAAGGCAATAATTGCTAAGATAACTACCAATATCACTGATTCGACGATATCATGATACAATTGCGATTCTACATAGGCTTTTTGGGAAATTAATGTTAAATCCCGACGGTAAACAGCATGATGTTTATTGTGCCATTTTGCTAACCATGTTACCTGATGACACAAAGCATGATAAGCATCTCTGACAATTTCCGCCAGTAAAAGGGAAGAAAATCCCCAGGTTGTGAACTGGATACAGTTATTTACTAAAACCGAATCAATAGTTAAACTTTGAGCCAAAATCATCGTCGTTTCTGTGACACCACTATTTCTTATTAAACCAAGTTATAGGCAAGAGGTGACAGGTGACAGAAAAGAGGCAGGGGCGAACGGCCGTTCGCCTCTACAACTGTCACCTGTCCTATTGCTCATTTTGGGGTAGTTGATTTACCTGTTGGGCTGTAATGGGGTTAATCAGCCCATTGGCAGCACCAAAGAGGTTAATGGGCTTTATACCATCAGTAATTAAAACACTTTGAATTCCTAGCCCTTCTAGTAGTCTAGCTTGCTTTTCGGGTCTGGCTTGGGCGATCGCTTCACAAACATCTCCCACAAAACCGAAACTTGAAATAGTTGAATGCCAATTTGTTCATCTCTAGGCGAATAGCTTGACATTTTTCTCATACTTCCAGTTCGACTGGAGGAATATAATCCTTAAAACCGAAAATCATCTACAGATCACTAGCTATGATTCAGATTCATCATATAAGCCTTAACCAGTAAACCAAAAAGTTTTTCTCCGAAGAGCGATCGCTAAGTATTGTGCAGTAGATAGTAACTTTAAATACAGAAATAGGCAACCGTATATATTGAAAATACTTATACACTACTAATTAACAAAATAAAGATACTAACC
>JBJTUF010000094.1:0-12103 GCA_046080565.1 Cuspidothrix sp.
GGGTACATCAAATGTTCCAAAAAACTATAGAAGAATTAATGCAATTTAGCCGCTATCGGTTGAAGGATTACATCAAAGGGCAAAGAGCTATGAAGCTTGCTCTCTCTAGCTTCTAGCTATCTTGTCCTCCTGTCAGCTCTATACCTCTAATTACTACATCTACTCCCCCAACTAATACCCAAAAACAGCTAACTTCAAATACTTCAGGTAATAGCAAATTACCAAAGGTGATTTTAGTGGTAGATGATGCTATTAGTTTACGGCAAACTCTCTCCTTAACTTTACAAAAATATGGCTATCAAGTATTACAAGCTCAAAATGGCATAGAGGCTTTAGAACAATTACAGTTACATCCGGAAATTGAAGTTATTATCTCTGATTTAGAAATGCCAAGAATGAACGGATTTGAATTATTAAGTCATATCCGTCAAAATCCAGATATTGCTAAAAAACCAGTTGTAGTTCTCACTTCTCGCAGTGCGGAGAAACATCGTCAATTAGCTTACGAATTAGGAGCAAATTCTTACTTAACTAAGCCTTATTTAGAGCATGAGTTTCTTTCTACTGTTGAGAGTTTAGCTAATAGCAATAAGGAGGATGCCAATCCAGGATTAATAGGAGTAGGGAAATGAATATAGGATTTCAGAAATTCAGAATTTGATAAATATATTAAGTAGGAAGGCGTTACAATTTATCGTTGAGGCAAGGTAAGGCAAGAGGTAAGAGAGAAAAGACTTTGAGGAATTTTACATTTTGTAATATATCTCGATTTTTTCAACCCGACTTACTTAAAGCAAGAACCTATAATGATACAGCAATTCCCGGTGTAATGACATAACAAAAGAATCTGCTGTAAATCCGGGATATAGGTATCATATTTTTTAAGGTAAACCTACGTATAAACAACTATTACCAAAAAAAGTTTTTCAAGATTGCTATACTAATCCCAAATTGCAGACAAAAAAAGATATGTCGAGGTTTCATTTAAAAAGCAAAAAATTCCAGTTTTCCCAAGGACAAAAATTAGTTTTTACCTTGGCGATGGTTGTTGCTTGTTTGTTTCTAAATTTGAATTTTTCTTGGGCGGCAACGGCAGCGAAGCATTACACTGAGTTAAAGTTTCCCCCTGTTGGGGCAATTAAGTTACCCAAGTATGAAAGATATGTGCTGGAAAATGGCTTGGTAGTTTATTTGATGGAAGATCATGAGCTACCATTGGTAACGGGTACAGCATTGATCAAAACTGGTAGTCGTTGGGAAGCAGGAGAGAAAACAGGTTTAGCGAGTTTGGTAGGTTCTACTATGCGTAGTGGTGGAACTCAAAAGCATTCCGCAAATGAGTTAAATGAAATGTTAGAACAACGTGCTGCATTTGTAGAAACAGATATTGGTGAAGCTGCTGGTAGCGCTAGTTTTGATGCCTTGAGTGAAGATGTAGATATGGTATTTGGGTTATTTGCAGAGGTGTTGAGAGAACCCGCATTTGCCCAAGAAAAGTTAGATTTCCAAAAAACTCAAATTCGTGGTGGTATTGCTCGTCGCAATGATAATCCTAATAGTATCGCCAGTCGAGAGTTTAGAAAGTTAATTTATGGTCAAGATAGTCCTTATGCGCGAAGTGTAGAATATGCAACTTTGGATAAAATTTCCCGTGATGATCTAGTGAAGTTTTATCAGCAATATTTTCACCCCAATAATATGATTTTAGGGATTATGGGTGATTTTAATGCTCAAAAAATGCGATCGCTCATTCAAGCTAAATTTGGTAACTGGAAATCTAACTCTCAAATTGCTAATACCCAATTACCAAAAGTCACACAAGCTAATTTAGGAGGTGTCTTTGTTGTTAACCAACCGCAACTCACCCAAAGTAGTGTATTCATCGGTCATTTAGGCGGAAAATTCGATAATCCTGATTATCCAGCATTGGATGTCATGAATGGGGTTTTAAATGGTTTTGGAGGACGTTTATTTAATGAATTGCGATCGCGCCAAGGTTTAGCTTACTCTGTTTATGGTTTGTGGAGTCCCCGGTTTGACTATCCCGGAACATTTGTGGCAGGTGGACAAACTCGCACAGAAACCACAGTTCAATTTATCAAATCTCTACAAACAGAAATTAAACGTTTACAAACTACAAACATTACAGCCCAAGAATTAAATAAAGCCAAAGATGCGACATTAAATTCCTTTGTTTTCAACTTTCAAGATCCTAGTCAAACATTATCTAGGTTAATGCGCTACGAATATTATGGTTATCCCTCTGACTTCTTATTCCGTTATCAAAAAGCAATTACAGCTACCACAGCAGCAGATGTCAAACGAGTAGCACAGAAATACTTACAACCAGAAAAATTAGTGACTTTAATAGTAGGAAATCAAACAGAAATGAAACAATCATTAACTAATTTATCCGCCAAGATAACAACCATAGATATTACCATTCCAGGCACGCAACCAGCAGCCCAGAAGTAGGAAATCTCTAGTCAATTAGAATTGACAATGCGGGCAAAATGCCCGCAACAAATATATTTATAAATTCTCTATATTATTCAAATGTATACTGCTTTGGCTATAAAATAGATTTACATATTTATAGTGAAGACTATTATAATAAATTCCGATTATGCAATGTACGTACTTAATACCCAAAAATTACGCGATTTAGGGATTAATCCAGAAGACATTTAGGAAACTCAAAATTACTAAATCTATGGTAAAGGTGGAATTTGAAAATCGTTAAATAAGCAGATATTATAAGATGAAGTTGCTAAAGCCTTGACTAGCTTTTGTCTCGATCTTCTCTAATCATTTCCGTACTATCTGGTAATCCAAAATCTGCTGGATTTAAGCGACGACGCAAACTGCTTTCCTCTAGGACTTTTAGCACATTTTGGCGGCGTTGTGCTTCTGTTTGCTGTCTTTTTGTCTGCAAAGCGTTCTGTAACCCACATTCCGCACCCTCAACTGTCACAGATCAAAAAAGCCCTTAAAGTAGTACATAATAACTAGCAGCAACTCCAAAGTTAAGAGGTTTAATGAGAATAAATAGCATTAAGAGGGACATGGTGTGAGAAAGTGAAGCTTGGTAACAAAAACATTCTTGAAAAAATGAATTGATACTCAAATAAGAAATAATTGATGACAACAGAAAAAATAGAGGAAACTGTTGTGAAATTAAAACCTCAAGAAATAGAAATTCAGAACATAGACCATCTAGGGATAGTAGCAGGAATAATAGATTCAATAGGATTAGTAGAAATAATAAACGAATTAATAGGAGTCGAAAAAGCAGAGAAAGTAAGTCCAGGTCAAGTAGTAAAAGCCATGATAATAAACGGGTTAGGATTTGTCTCTAAACCGTTATATATGTTTCCCGAATATTTTGAAACAATCGCCTGTGAACATCTAATAGGAGCAGGAGTAAAACCAGAATATCTCAACGACGATAAACTGGGGAGAGTCATGGATAAATTATTTATCAAAGGATTAGATACAATATTTTTTATCATCGCAGTAAAAGCCGCCCAAAAATTTGGAGTATCACTATCAACATCACATCTAGACTCATCATCAATGCACGTACATGGGCAATATAATACAAGTTTACCAGAAGTAATATTTGAGAGTCAAAAAATAGGAGATAACCAAGAATTAGAAGAAATAGCAGTAAAATCACCAAAAGAAATAACCATCACCTACGGTTATTCCCGTGACCACAGACCAGATTTAAAACAGTTCATCATAGAAATGATATGTTCAGGAGATGGAGACATACCAATATTTTTAAAACTAGCATCGGGAAACCAAGCAGACTCATCATGTTTTGGTCAAATAGCAGTAGAATATCAAAAACAATTAGAAGTTAATAGTCTCATAGTAGCAGACTCGGCTTTATATACAGAATCAAACCTGAAAATGATGTCAGAATTAGACTGGTTATGCCGTGGATTTTTCAATGCTTTCAGTGTATTCATTTAGTTGAATATAACAATGAACAACACGTCTCTAATTGGACTCCAGATAGGGATTTTATCTTGAATCTTTTACCAGATGATTGTTTTCGTTACTATCAATTAGCCACTTAATTCTTCTCTAAATTAGTTTAATTAATATTAGATTTAGGAGCTAATCTGTTTGATTTATAGCTCTATTTTACTATGTCTATAATTTTGTTTTTCGCTTCAATTTATTAGTCTAAGTTATAAGCTCTATCTTGAATACTTTCATTTATTTATCTATTGACTCTTCTTGTTGGTGTTCATTCTTATTGCTCCTTATTGAGAATGGGTTTTGATCCCATTTTTGGTGTTTTTCTTTTTCGACAATGTATTTTTTCGCTAATATGTGATTTTTTAGCCTCAGTTTTCTTTCTTATTTCCGTAATTTCCCTGTGTGACAGCTAAGGGTGCGGAATGTGGGCTGTAATAGTGTTACAACTTGAGATTCTATGGAATCATTTTCAGCTTCAGCTAATTTTTGCAATTCTTGATATAAATTATCGGGTAAGGTGATGGCATTAAGATTATTCATGGGTGAAACTCCGAAAAGTCTTTATTAGTAATGGTAGCACAGGCATATCATTAAGTATTTTGGCGATAAAATAGAATATTAATTGAAACTAATTTCTATTGTCACAATATAGATATAGCTTTAGTATTGCCAGGTTATAAGATATTCACAACTTATCAGGGTAGTTATGACCCTCAATCATAAGTTGCTAATATCAATCTCCATTGTTTTCATAACTACTTTTTCTAATGAAAAAGATTGCCGTTTTTGATGTTCTTTCTTTTTTACCCCAGGTAACATAGCTGCATTGAAAATAATAATTAATATTCCCGTAAAAAGAAGACCAAATAAAATCATATCAACTGCTGATTGTGGACTTACATCATTAGATTGATTGGTTGGAGTAACCTGTTGTGTTTGTAAAATAGTTTGAGGTTTTTGTAAATCATTAATTACATCTTGCGCTGATTGATATCTATATTCATATTCATCATGAATCATTTTGCGGAGAATATCTTTCAACTCATCACTAGAGTTAATTTTTGTATGCCAATCATCCCCTCTATCTTCAGGATTTAAACCTGTCATTAACTCAATTATTGTGATTCCCAGTGCATAAATATCACTATTTTTTCGTGGAAAACCATCTATTTGTTCCTTTGGTGCATATCCTTTTGTATAAATTCGAGTTGCTGGTACTTGTAATTTGGTTGTATTAGCAATTATTTCTTTGACTGCACCAAAATCTATCAAGAATAAATTACCCTGATTATCAATCATAATATTATCGGGTTTAATATCACGATGAATAATATCTTTCGCATGAATATCAACCAGAATATTTAATAAAACTGTCAATATTTGAATTGTTTCTTTAACTGCAAATATTTGATTAGGGTTAATTTTTTCTCCCAAAGTTTCCCCAGTAATATATTGCTGAATTAAATATAATTCTTGATTCTCTTCTATGTATTCAACAAATTTGGGAATATGGGGATGACCATTTAAGTTTTGTAAAGTTTTTACTTCTCTTTGGAATAAATTCTTTGCTAAGTCAATATCACTTTGTTTATTACTAGAAAAAGTAAACTTTTTAACTGCGTATTCATTCCCATACTGATCTTTAGCTAGATAGGTTCTACCAAAAGCACCTTCTCCGAGTGGGGGACATATTAGTTCATACTTTCCACCAATCTTATTTGAGATTCCCGTATTCATATAGCACCACCATGACAGAGACTATCCCTATTCTCATTTAAACACAAACTAGAGATTGGGGAATATTACTTATTCTATAGCATACAAAGTATGTTATGATGATTGAAATTCAGTTTAATCGTTTCATTAAGTTTTTTTACACAAATATCCAATCAGTCAAACCATAAGACTATGAATACTAATTCCATTCGCAATGCTATAGTCGCTATTAGTGTGGTATTACTTCTGATTTATATTCTGATACCATCAATTAGACCACTTTTTTCATATTTAGTAGTGATTGGACTTGTGATATTTACTATTAAATTAACACTGGATGGGATGACAATAAAGAAGAAACTAAAAAATGAAGTTGATAGTTTAGAGTCGGCAATTAAAAGAGAAATTAGTGAGTTTTATAATAAGTTTTATGAAACAAATAATAATAACCAACAAAATAATAATAACCAACAAATTAATAGATTGGCTCAAATTAATAGATTGGCTTTCATTGATCATCAATGTGCGAAAAATAATAGATTTCGAGCATGGGAACAGGAAAAACGTTATTATCAATTTTTGCCTAACTTCCTATTATCAATTGGATTATTTGGAACTTTTACTGGTATTACTATGAATCTATTTTTGATTGGTATTAATACCGGAGGAAAAATAGACATACAAACCATATTACCAGATATTATTAGTTCAATGGCAATAGCTTTTGTGAGTAGCTTAGTTGCATTAGGTTGTAGTATGTTTTTGACTAAATTCCATCCTACTGCTGAATTGGAAATGGCAAAAGATAATTTAGTGATTTCCTTAGAACATTATCTTGATAATGATTTGTTGTTAAAACAAAATATTCCTACTTTAAGTGACAAAATTGATGAATTGATAGCTAGTATTAATGGTTATGCCAATAACGTTAGTGATTTCCACAAATCTTTTCCTCAACTTACCATAGATTTCAAAAATGCTGTAACTGATGCTGGAAATACATTAACGACATCAGCTAATAATTTTGAATCTGTTGTTCAAAAATCTTCAGCTATCATGCAAATAGCAGCTAAGGCTTTAAGCGATGCTACGAATAGCGCAACTGGATTAACAACCGAAATTTCTGATTTAATATCTTCCTTGAAGAACACAACAAATAATCTACAAAAATATACGACTAATTTAGATACTGTGGGTAAAACTTTAACTAATAACTCTAATCAGGTACAAGTTTTAATTGAAAGTAATGAAGAAAAAATGGTTGAAGTGTTGAACAGTATACTTGACAACTCTAAGGTAATTTTTACATCTACCCAATCATTGAATCAAAATATTACTCAAGTTACAACTTCTTTGAATGATCACATTAAAATATTAAACGATATGGTGAACAACTCTCAAATGATTTCTTCATCTACCCAATCATTGAATCAAAACATTACTCAAGTTACAACTTCTTTAAATAATCATATTGTCCAAATAGATCAACAAAGTAAATTTTTGCGCGATTTAACTGCAATGATTCAAAAAGCTGATGTAAATATTAATCAAGTATCAGGAAATTTAGAAAAAAATACACCTTTGTTGGATAATCAGATTAATAAATTACAACTTCTTAATAGTCAACTTAATGAAACTACTCAAGTTGTATACCAAGTTAATAGTAATTTGGCTGGATTATTAAATGCCTCTCAAAAATCACAGCAATCAAATAATTAATGCAATTTAACTTAAATATATGCCAAGAAGGAATAGAAACAGTGCTACCAGCGCGGAAACATTTACGATTTGGACTTCTTTTACAGATTTGATGTCCAATGCCTTTATGATTATTACATTACTGCTGTTGTTTTTTGTAGCTAAGTCATCAACAGAAACACCTGATGATCCAATCTCAAAACCAAAAGATTGCAAACCAACAATTATTTCTCTTCCCGCAGAGAAATATAGTTTTCCATCAGGTAATGCAGTTTTACCGCAAAATTTGCAGGATGATATTAGTCAAAAAGGTGAAGACGGAGTAATTTTAAGAACAATTGAAGAAAATATTGCTGAATTAGAAAAATGTGATAAACAGGTTGATGTTATTGAAGTAATTGGACACACTGATGGTGCAGAGGTAGAGGTTGGTTCTCTCCGTTCTCTCAAATGTGATAATCAAAGAGGAGGCAATTTAGATAAAAAACTAGAAAATGTATCAAAAGGAGATCAAAGTGTTGCTATTTTATGTCCTGGTTCTAATGCTGATTTAGGTTTAATGCGTGCGTTAGCAGTAGTTAAAGAACTGCAAAAGGCACAAAAACAAAAAAAATCAGGAAGCTTTAAACAACTACAATTTAGAGCATATTCATCAGCACAACTTCTTTTACCAAATGATCAGGGATTTGCAGAAAAAAATAGAGATCCTGACCCAAAACGTAGACGGATAGAAATACGTTTTGCACAGGTTGGGGAGTACGTTACACCCGGAAAATAGTCCTTATCTTGATTTCACTTAACTTTAATCAACGGAGAGGGGGAGATTCGAACTCCCGGAAGCTTTCACTTCATCCGATTTCAAGTCGGACGCATTCGACCACTCTGCCACCTCTCCAAATTACTTGTCAGAATTGTACAACACAAAAACTGACAAATAACATCATAACATATAATTACAGAATTGGCACTACTGAAAGCGAAGAATTATAGAAAATTTCCTCACTAACCACCTGGAAGTCTTTACCCACCCAAACTAAAGCAGCTTTTGTTACCACTCCATCCTCTAGATCAACCAGAGAAAAATTTCGTAACTTGATACCATTTTCCTCAATAATCCGGGGGACAGTGGCAGCATTTAAGTAAATTGTTCCTTCAGGACTTCTAAACACAGCTTTTCTTTCCACCTTTTTAGTATGGCGGAGTGTGCGGTGCATGTGTCCAAAGGTTACGAGAGAAACATTTTTCTTGAGGTTGAGACTTTGAGAAATCGCTTCTGCTAAATCTGGATCACCAAAATCACCGCCTAGAGGATGCCAGTCTTTACCACACGGGTCTTCCGGGCGATCGCCTAAACCACTTGGTCCATTGTGTCCTAGAAAAATAATATTGTCACAAGTAACACTTTTTACTACTTCGACGATTTTATCTGCGGATTCCTCTAGAGTAGAGACACCATAACGTTCTTGACAAATTTCCGCAAATCTCCACTCATGACCACCCCAAGTAAAGGGACGACCTCCCACTACAGTTAAATTCCACTGGGGAAAATCCAACTTACTATAACCGACATGGGCATCTCCAAATAAATCCAATTGTTCTTGTACCCGGTCTTCCTTGGTGCGGTCATAAGGGCATTTTTTGCGTCCCCATTCAGTGGCCGAATACCAGGCATCGTGATTGCCCATTACTGCTGCTTTAGGAATATCTAGAGAAGCGATCGCTTTTACCACTTCCACCGACTCATTCCCAAAATCACCGACAAATAGCGCCAAGTCAACACCAAGCTGCTTGAGTGCTATACCGTCTTCTATTTCCCATTGGTCGTGAACATCGCCAATTACAGCAATTTTGACAGAATTTGGTTGTGATTGAGTTTTCTGACTGGTCATGCCACTTTAAAAAGCCGTATATCTCCAGGATATGAAACTCCACACAATTTGGATATAAATTGGTCAGATCAATCTTTCCCTATTTTTGGTAAAAACTACTATAATTAAATTCACAAGGTAATAATTTGTAATAAAAAGCAGTTACTAATTGTGTTTACAACTACACTTAATCGTCCCCAACCAGGTAATCTACCATTAGATTTATTCGCTGCTATTGATGATCTCAAAAAAGAACTCAATGCGGTAATATTAGCCCACTACTATCAAGATCCTGATATTCAAGATATTGCCGACTTTATTGGCGATTCCTTACAATTAGCCAGAGCCGCAGCCAATACCAACGCAGATGTAATAGTCTTTGCTGGTGTTCATTTCATGGCGGAAACAGCCAAAATCCTCAATCCTGACAAATTGGTATTGCTACCAGATACCAATGCAGGTTGTTCTTTAGCAGATAGTTGTCCACCCAAAGAATTTGCAGCTTTCAAAGCTGCACACCCCGACCATTTGGTAATTTCCTATATTAACTGCTCCGCCGAAATCAAGGCCATGAGCGATATCATTTGTACCAGTTCCAACGCTGTGAAGATTGTCCAGCAAATACCCAAAGAACAGCCGATTATTTTCGCCCCAGATCGCAACTTAGGACGGTATGTAATGCAACAAACCGGACGGGATATGCTGTTATGGCAGGGTAGCTGTATTGTCCATGAAACTTTTTCCGAAAAGAAAATAGTCCAGTTAAAAATTACACATCCTCAAGCGGAGGCGATCGCTCACCCAGAATGTGAAACCAGCGTCTTACGTCATGCCAGCTATATTGGCTCTACAGCCGCCCTACTCAACTATTGTCAAAAAAGTCCTAGCCAAGAATTCATCGTCGCTACAGAGCCAGGAATCATTCACCAGATGCAAAAACTAGCACCGGGTAAACACTTTATTCCCGCACCACCCCAAAGTGATTGCAACTGTAACGAATGTCCATTTATGCGGCTAAATACCCTAGAAAAATTGTATTTAGCCATGAAAAACCGCACTCCAGAAATTACCTTACCAGAACAAATCCGCATAGCCGCACTGCAACCCATGGAAAGAATGTTAGAAATGAGTTAGGCACGTAGGGGCAAACCCCCCGTGGTTGCCCCTACAAACCGTCAACCGTCAACAGTTAACATAACTATAGTTTTCTTTATCAAATATTCAATTTAGGATTGACTTTTCTCCGCTTCTTTTTGGGCAGCCTCACTGAACTTTTTATACAACTTCATTCTAATCTGTGCCTCTTGATAGCGGCTGTGACTAGGTGACACCTGACTCATTAAATCAGAAGCTCGTTGCCAAGTCGCAGCTAATTCCAACCACTGAGTTGAAGTCATAGCTGTTTTACCCCCAGCAGTAGCTTGGTTAGCCAGTCGTACAGAGGCAGAAAATGGATCATCCGATGGAGTAGAAACAGTTTGACTACCAGAACTATTTGATAATTCTGACTGTCTCTGATTAGCTGTTGAAGAAGATTGAGAAGCTAATGGTAAAAGATTTTTTAGAGTATTACTTGATTTACCATCCAACAGTAAAAACAGTAAAATTACTGAAGACAACCCAAAAACTCCTATCAAGAAAGTTTTGATCGAAAATTTCCCTTTATCTTGATTCTTTATTAAAGATTGCGGTTGCGATAAAATAGGTTTTCTAACTTTTTTAGTAGCTTCAGTCAAATCTGGAATTAATCGCTCCAAGAAATTTGGCTGAGTGAGAATAATTTCCTGTGACCATAGCAACTGATTTTCTGGGTCACGGTGAATTTCCTCTAACCAGAGAAGTTGTTCTTCACGCACAATTCGACTATTGATATTAACTCGGCGAATACTGCGTGGAGTCAGAAACTGCAAAATTTCCTGAATTTTTGGCACTAAAGTAGATTGTTCCAGTTGTTCTACTGTAGCGGCTTCACACAAAAGTTGTAATACACCATCGGCAAAAACGGCTCTAGTTCTGACACCAGACAAAACTAGCTTTTCGTTTAAGACTTGAATTATTGCGGCAACGCTGCCCTGGCGAGCTTGCCAAGTGATATCATTTATCCGATCTACCATTTGATTTTTAGTAATAGCTTCACACCCTGACCCGTGAACTAACTTAACCTAAGTTGATGTTTATTTGAATTTAAGCTGGTAATTGGTAATTGGTAATTGGTAATTAGCAATAAGAAATTGGTAAATAATATTACTTTATACTGATAAGCCCTTCCGCAACAGAGTAACACTTGCGTCAAAAGGATATAATTGCGTTGCTTCTTTCTAAGTCCTAATATGTGGCTGTAGCCACGATGATTAGGACATGATTTATCCTTGAAACCTAATCATAGCAAAGTTTTTACTATTGCCTTTTGCAAGAAAGCCTCTTGCCTTCTGCTATATAAGGATAAGAATAGCTAAAATGCCCCATTTAATGTGCCATCTACCATATCTTCTTATGAAAGCTCAAAAATCATCACTCTTTCTGCGGAATGTTGCCATCTGTGCTTTGACAACCATAGTGTCCAGCACTCTGCTATCTTTTGCCTGACAGGGGGACAAGAAGGAGAAAAAGCTTATGTAGTAAGAGATACAGAATGTGGGAGCAAAAAAAGATAAGTAATAAATAGTAAATATGAACTAACAGAGTAGAATGATAAGTGAAATATACCAGAAAGTGTTAGAAAATGAACTGGGAAGAGCCAGATATCTACTTCTGTTAATAATGGTGGGAACATTGCAAATAGTGAAGCAAGCAAAGTTAGAAATATTAGCAGAAGCCCTACCCATACC
>JBJTUF010000095.1:0-10232 GCA_046080565.1 Cuspidothrix sp.
ATGTTTCTTAACTGTATTTCTAACTTAATAGTAATTATTTCTATTTAGCTTCAACAAATTCTTTCAACAATTAGGTCTTATGTACTAAATACATCCGTTTCCTTGGGGTGTGACAGTTGTGGGTGCGGAATGTGGGTTATAATGTTATTGTGTTGGGTTGCGCTTTGCTTAACCCAACCTACGAATTATTACTAGGTAAAAAATAATGAGAGTAAGATAAAACTTGATGTGAAACAATGATAAAATAAAGTAATGTCCAAAAAGCGTAAGTTATTAGAGAAAGTCCTTTCTGGCTCTAGAAATATTCAATTCTATGATTTAGTGACTTTAGTTGAAGCCTTTGGTTTTTCGTTATCACGTATCAACGGTAGTCATCACGTTTTTACTCATGCAACTATCCCTGAACTTATTAACTTACAAAACCGCAATGGTAAAGCTATTCCTTATTAGGTTCGTCAATTTTTGATTTTGATTGAAAAACATGCACTCACTTTGGAGGATGAGCAATGAAGCAGTATCACATTAATATTTTCTACAGTCAAGAAGATGAAGGTTATATTGCTGATATTCCCGATTTAAAATATTTTTCAGGATTTGGTTTAACCGAAGAAGAAGCACTGCAAGAAGTTCTGAAAGCCAAAGCTGCTTGGTTAGAAGCTGCGGAAATAGAAGGTAAACCGATTCCCGAAGCAAGATATAAACCTGTAATTTATCAGATAGCTTCATAGCTTTATAGTCTTATGGAAAAGTTAAATTATCGTGAGATAGTAAAATATATTATGATACTTATCTTTCTTTGCGTCTTTGCTCCTTTGCGACTTTGCGCGAAATAAAAAATATTTAAACACTTTGCGTGAGATATAAATTATGGTACAGGAGCATTTTTAGGATGTTTCCCGGCATAATAGACAACAACCTTTAATTGCTCCTCATTAGGAACATAAAATACCCTATCACCACTTGTAACTTCATACTCCCAAGCACCTTGATAAACTTTCCCCTTTAAAGGAAAAACCCGCTTTGGTTGTCTAGTTATTGGTGCATTACATAAATCTTCATAACAACGAGAGCAGTTTTCTGGATAACGTTGCATTAATGCTTCCCAATCTCGATTAACCCTTTTATTTTTAGCAACTACTAGCCAAATTCCAATTGTTTGAGATAATGCAGGTGCAGATAATTTTACTTCTGGTGGTTTTACATTATCAATTAACTCATTTTCAGCAGCATTATCTGACATAAAATAATTCAACCACCACTTTTATTAATAGGTGATGTTAAAGGTATTTCATCAGTTTCATCATTAAAAGCTGCTGCTAACTCAGGACTACTAATAGCTATAGAACTTTCTTTCCATTCATAAATAATAGCATCAATCAAATCCCAAGCCTGATTAGAAGTATCAGTTAAGCGAAAAGCCTCACTCACTTCTTTAATAAAATCTTGCAATTCATCAGCATCAAAAACCCGCAACCATCCATAAGGATGCTCATAACCTATTTTTTGTCCTAATAATAACCGAAACGCAACCGATAACACCTCAAAAACAGCCTTACTTTGTGTTACCCCTTTGACAAGATAAGCCACATCTTCACGACGTAATAGCGCAAAAGATTGGTCATTTCTGGTAATAGTAATTGGGTGTTCATAAGCCTTATCTAAAACCTTTCCAGGTTGACGATTTAACTCAGTAGCTGTTACTAACTCATCTGAGTAAGCATTACTAAAAATTGCAATTGACATGATACCCTCGTTTTCCTCCAAACGCTGACTTAATCTGAAGAAGATATTACGTAATATTATACGTAACCCTGATCATTTGTCAATAGGTAACATTACAAAAGTATGTAGATTGGGTTGCGCTTCGCTTAACCAAACCTACGAATATAATAGAAAATACATAAAACATCAGGTATAATCTAAGATAGCAAATATGGCTTTATGTTTTTATGTCAGCAAAAGATTTTTTTCATAATGCAGTCAGGTTAGCTTTAGAAAAAGATGGTTGGTTAATTACCGATGATCCTTTATCATTTACAGTAGATGGTCTTGATTTTAGAATTGATTTAGGAGCAGAAAGACTATTAGGAGCAGAAAAAGAAGGTCAAAAAATAGCTGTTGAGGTAAAATCTTTTTTAGGGCAATCTGAGGTTACTGAATTTCATACAGCTTTAGGACAAACACTTAATTATCGTACTGTTTTAAGAAAAAAAGAACCCAACCGCATTTTATATCTAGCAATTGGTAATGACATATACAAAGAGTTTTTTCTAATTCCGTTTATTCAAGAAATAATTGCTGAACATAAATTAAAATTATTGATTTTTGAAATCATTAAACAGGAGATTGTTTTATGGAAGGAATGAATTATCCTGAATTAGTAAAAACCGTATTAGCAAGACATACCGAAAATCATAGATCAGAAGGAACAGAAAAGGAATTAATTTTTGATTGTGAAAGAAATAGTTATTTAGTAGTTCACGTAGGATGGAACAATAACGAAAGGGCTTATGGTACAGTTATTCATGTAGATATTAGAGATGGAAAAATCTGGATTCAGCGAGATTTAACTGAAGAAGGTGTAGCTAGTGAGTTGGTAGAATTAGGAGTACCAAAAACGGATATAGTTTTAGGTTTTAAATCTCCTTTTGTGAGGGAATTTACTGGTTTTGCAGTGGGTTAAATTTTTTGTATTCTTCCTTTGCGTCTTTGCGTGAGAAAAAACTCTTCAACCCAAAGTCAAAATACCCTCTGGAAAATCCACAACCAAACGCAAAAACTTCAACCATTCAGAACCTAATAAAACTTCTGTAATATTATCCCCCACATGAACAGGAATTTCATACTCTTCTCCAGCCAATATTACCTTACCTAAATAGATATTAAACCTTGATTCACCTTGTGCTGTTTGCATCGGTTCATTACCAAGAAAAACCTAATCAAGTCCATCTAAATCTTGGGTATTGATTGCCATAAACTTAGTAAAACCTGTATCTAACATCGCGTCTACAGGCAAATTTAACCCATCAGCAGTAATCAAATCAATTTCAAAAAATAGCTGCCCCTCACTACCAAAATTTCCCTGAATCATATTCTCCCAGTCGTTCCTGTTTCATTTAAGCAAAACACATAATTTTTGGCATTTGGATATTTTTCCAGGACTTTTTTATGAGCTTGCATATTATCTTGATCCAGAAAGTATTCACCACTATTTGGTTCTATGCCAATATACCAACCATAGTGACTTTCAATATATTCAGGACGCACACGCTCAAAAATTGCCCGACAACGTTGATAAAATATTTCATCTTCCGCTTCTCGTCTAGCTAATTCTTCTGGTGATATAGTCAATTCAGGAAAAATTCTTCCTCTTCCTACCACTTTTTTTGATGTTATGTGAGTCATATTATTAACTTGAAATCTAGTTATAATCTTAACTTAAATTGTGCTTAATTGCAAATATTATCATTATTTAAACATAAATTTTAACTTAATTTTTCCTTATACAGAATTTGCAATTACTTGAAATCTTAAAAATTAGGTATAATCTAAGAAAAAATATCACTTTAACTTCTTATGTCAGCAAAAGATATTTTTCACAATACTGTTAAAATAGCATTAGAAAAAGAGAATTGGCAAATTACTGATTATCCTTTATATTTACGCTTAACAGCATTAGTTAAAATTAGGATAGATTTAGGAGCAGAAAAGCTAATTGGTGCTGAGAAAGATAATCAAAAGATAGCAGTAGAGGTAAAAAGTTTTCTCGGACTTTCAGCTATTTCTGAATTTCATACAGCCATTGGTCAATTTTTAAATTATAGGATAGCATTAGGACAGCAAGACCCTGAAAGAATATTATATTTAGCTATATCTCAAGATATATATCAAGAGTTTTTTACTGATAGGTTCATTCAAACAGTTTTACAAACTTATGAGATTAAATTATTAGTTTTTGATATTAACAAGGAGGAAATAGTGTTATGGAAACCTTAAATTATCAAGAGATAGTAAAAGATATTATCTCTAAATACGCAAAAGACCAAGCAGAGGAAGATTTAGAAAATACAGAAATTGTCTTTGATACAGAACGGGATATTTATTTATTACTATATACAGGATGGAAAGATGAAACTAGAATTTATGGTTGTCCCATTCATATTAGTGTTAAAGATGGAAAAATCTGGATTGAAAGGGATTTTACGGAAGAAGGAATTCCTCATCAATTAGTAGAGTTAGGTGTGCCGAAATCAGATATTGTTTTAGGTTTTAGATCACCTTATGTGAGACAGTTTACTGGTTTTGCATCGGTTTAGATTTTTTATTCAATTTTTATATTTTGGTAACTTGATGATCTCACTTGAAATTTTTTGCGTTCTTACTTTGCGCCTTTGCGTGAAACATTCATGTCAGTAACAACTTTACGTAATGTTTCACTGAAATAAACAACTTCATGATTAGGTGCAAGTTCTTTTTGCAGTTGTTTCCATAAACTAATACCTTCTTTTTCAAAAGCCGCTTCTTCTTCTGGACTTAAATCTGATGAATTAGGATCTTCCCAATTCAATTTTGCATCATAAATATCTGCCCATTTTTCCAAACGGGTAATAGTTTGTTGACTCAGTGGTAATGTTTCTGGGTCAATATCTCCAGCTTTATCAGAATTTACCCACCATAACGGGTAACATTCATAATCAGCCATGAGTTTGATTTTTTCTACTTTAAGCTGTTTGTCGTTTTTCATGTTTAATACTTCCCCAAGTTTCAATAATGAAATCTAGCTTGTAGAAAATAATTCGTTGATACTTTGCGGTTTTAAAGTTCTTGTTTTTGCTCTTTCTAAAGCAGTTAAAAGACGCGCTGCATTTTTAGGGGAGCGTAGTAAATGAGTTGTTTCTAATAAACTTTCTAATTCGTCAGCAGCAATAAGGGCGACGTTTTCACCGTCAGGTTGGGTAATAATCATTACTTCTCTATCTGCAACTACTTGAGCGCAGATTTCAGCTAGGTTATTACGAGCATCTGTTAAGTTTGTTTGGTTGGACATGGTGGGATTTTTCCTCATGCTGTATGCTTCCCAGTACATCATAACTTGATTACTGGAAAGTATACATTTTAGCCAAAATTATAACAATTTCATAACAGCAGAACTCAGATTTACAAGTGCTGTGACTAACGGAATAGCAGCAGTATTCTGACTTAAGAGATTTTTAGCTTTTTCTATTGCCTGCAAAACGAAATTTTTATCAGGTGTAGGTTTTTTAGCCTCTTGGATAGCAGTAGCTATTTCATAATCTACATCAGTAACTATTTCAGCATCAATAATTTGAGCATCACCAGCTTTTGATAGTTCACTTTTTACTTTTTGTAGTTCACGAATAAAATCATTAGTATTCTGAATAGCACCAATATTTATATCACCTTTGATGTTTATATCACGCGCTGCATTATTTTGGTTTTGTACTTTCTGGTTACGTTGATCAAAAGTTGCCACATTGCCTCCTTGTGCGTTGTTATAAATTGTTAATGATACAAGCCTTTCAATTTGATCGTTTAATACTGAGTCCTTGGGCATCTTCCAAGGAATATCACTAAGTTCAAGAATAAAATCTTGCAAGCGACTACGAACTGTTAGTAATATCTGAGCAAAAACGGTAGGCAAGACGGGTCTATTAACTTGATAGCATTGATGTCCACCAGGACCAAGTGGATTATATTCGTTCCAAATAGCGATGTATTCAGCACTCCAACCAAAGTTGATACTATCTTGGCTTATTGCACATTCTTCAACTGTTTTAATACCAGGATAAAAATGAATTTTATTAGCTGTTTCTCGGAACCAATCAGGTGTATTAATTAGAGAGATTGGTAGACTCTTGTGGCCATTATAGCCATTGAATATGTAAGCCAGCAATGGGGTATTAAAAATTCGATAGTCAGGTACTTTATCAATATCTGGATAGCCGTCTAACTCATACTTAACCCACTGCTTTAAACGATCATTTTTCAGATCATGAGCCAATAACTTGGCTTTGAGTAAAATCGTGTGGAGTGCTACTTCTGGATTAAGAATCTCTTCTTGGATACGTTCTACAATATCATTCATATATTCATTAGTAATTGTACAGGGTCTTTAACAACTAATAAACACTGCATGGTTATTTTGAACTGTTTAACTATGCTGTTAGAAGCATAGCTTACACAGAAGTATTTGTGTACTATAAAATATATAATCACAGGTAGTAATAACCGTACTTTTACTGTTAAAATTTCTAGACTATGTATTATTCCTTCACCGCTACAAGATTACTTGGTATTCTTCCTTCGTGTTCTTCGTGTCTTCGTGGTTATTTCAAAAGTAAGGGTACAGCATTGCTGTACCCCTACAAAGTGTTAAATAAGAATAACGAAACCCAAACCTAAGCCCCTACAGATTCCTTAGCTGCATACAAAACCTCAGCCGAGATATCCTTAAACCCACGTTCACGGGCAAACTTTTCGGTATTTCGCTTCACTTTTCCGCGCACAAAACCAGGAATCTTATTCAATTCTGCTAAACCATCTTTTGTCCAATTCAAACCAGATTCTGCGGAAATTCCTTTGGTAATTACTTCTTTTGTATCGTGTCCACCAAAGATTTCTAACAGGTGATCTTCCATTCCCAAGGTGAAGGAATTGTAGATTAAATCAGTGATTTGATTTGTGCCTTCATAACCCATAAATGGTTTGTAACCAATGGGGAAATTCTGCACGTGAATAGGTGCAGCAATGACACCACAGGGAATATCTAAGCGTTTACCAACGTGACGTTCCATTTGTGTTCCAAATATAGCAGAAGGTTCAACGCGAGCGATCGCATCCCCAATTTCACCATGATCATCTGTAATTAATACTTCATCGCAATATTCACTTACCTGTTCTCTAAACCAGTCAGCATCATACTTGCAATAAGTACCAGCCCAAACTACATGAATCCCCATTTCCCGCGATAAAATCTTTGTTAAAGCCGCCGCATGAGTATTATCACCAAAAACCACCGCTTTCTTCCCTGTCAAGTTCTGACAGTCAATAGAACGGGAAAACCAAGCCGCTTGGGATACGTGCAGAGTTTGTTCATTAATGAAGTCTTCATAATCAACTTCTGCACCTCCTGTAGTGAGCGAAGTCGAACTATGGGCGTTAATTACCTGCTGAATTTTACGGATACATCTGGCAGTTTCCACCACACCCATAGGGGTAATATCTACGTAAGGAGTTCCAAATTGTTCTTCTAAATATTTAGCTGTAGTTAACCCCAGTTCTCGATAAGGAATTAAGTTAAACCAAGCTTGAGGCATAGTTTTTAATTCGTGAACAGACGCACCTTCAGGAATCACAGTATTTACCTGAATTCCCAAATCAGTCATTAACCGCTTCAATTCGGCAACATCATGATTATTGTGGAAACCCAGGGTAGAAACTCCGATGATGTTAACTGAGGGTTTCGCCGTTTTCCCTGCTGGTAATTCTCCCCGCTTCCGGGCTTTCTCAATGTAATATTGGACGATTTGTTGTAAAGTACGATCTGCTGCTTGTAATTCGTTGTAGCGGTAATGGTTGACATCCGCGAGCATTACGTCCCCTTTTGCTTCCAACTGCGCCCGTTCCACAAAGTTGTGTAAGTCCTCTTGCAAAATACTAGAAGTGCAGGTAGGAGTTAAAACGATTAAATCTGGATGTTCTTCCGCATCTTTGCGGGTGATGTTGTCCACCACTTTTTCTTGAGAACCCCGCGCTAAAACGTTTCTATCAACGACGCTGGTTGTCACTGGGGTAAAGTCTCTTTCCCGCGATAGCATGGAACGCATGACGTTGAAGTAATCATCCCCCAAGGGTGCGTGCATGATAGCATGAACATTTTTAAAAGAACTAGCAATCCGCAAAGTGCCAATGTGGGCGGGACCTGAATACATCCAGTAAGCTAACTTCATCCGGTGTTCTCCCTTGACAAGTCAAATAACTATAAGTGCTTGATTATTAAATCGTTTCTGATTTTCTCAAACCTAACCGCTATGAACAAATAAGGTTTGTTGCGAGGTTATTTAATGTGAGAGAGGGTGAAACCTAGTTGCTGACTGGGTTATGGCTGTTAATTTAAACAATATTTATGTTGTTTAAGTCAATAAATCTTAATAGACTAGGACTTACGCATTGACAAGATATATCAAATATATATGGCTGTAAAAACCATGTTTATTATAGGGGTTTAGCACTGTTAAACCCCTACCCCACGGTTGATGTATCGCCCAAAGCTTTTCAAACATCCTCTAACGAACAACTTACGTTATTAGGTCAACTAATCTCTTTTTCAAGTAACAATTGTCGCAACCTAGCAATTTCTAATTCAGCAGAATCAGCCCGTTGTTTTTCTTGTTCAGCAAGGGTAGGTAGCCAATTATTATCCCTATCATACCAACGTAACCACAACCTAGTTAATCCTTGATATTCTCCCTCCCACAGCCCTAAACCTAATTCAGCTTCTTCTAACCATACTCCCAGTCCATTAATAGGTAGAGGTTGATAGCGGTTGAGCATTAACCCAAAACAATGAAACTCGTTAGTATAACGGTTGTAAACAAAATAATAGGGTATCCTGAGAATTTGTTCATACACTGACCATTTATTGGGGGGTTGGTTCACTTCGCGCAGATTTTTACCCAAGTCTTCATTTTCTGTACCTGGTGATATTAATTCTATGGCAATAAAAGGATTTGTTCCTTCTTGCCATGTCACATAACTTAAGCGCAATTCTGTTTCTTGATAAAAGCGCGATACACCTAAAACGGCAAACCAATCTGGGCGTTTATACCATTGGGGATGCAAGGAATCATAATATAAGTTTAGATCGCTGGCTGTAAATACTCTATCATCGCTATACCCCGGAGGATGGAAGGTACTACGTAATAATTCTGGTTGTAATAGGTGAAATTCATCGGGCAAACCTGGTTCCTCCAGATTGTCGCTAGGTAAATCATACATTGTTGGCAACGTTTCTTGGGGAGATAGCGGTTCATAGCTCGGTTTGATATTGACATCGCTTTGATACATGATTAACTAGCTCCAGTATTTAATCGCTGTTTCTCAAATTCAATAATCTGTTGAATTGTCTCTTCTGAGGAAATTGTAACATCTTAGTAAGAATGCTTGTTATTTGATTTCATAAATTTTCCAATCAGTTTTAACCATTCTATATGATCGTTTTTAGCTTCTATTAAGGTGATAATAGGAGCTTATATAATTAACTTTTCAGCAGATTTCCTAATTATAAAATCACAAAATCCTGTTAAACCTCTGTGAGCATCTACGTTAAAATCATTACCTGAAAATAAACATATTTAATTATTTAGGTTCTTGAGTACCTAATATGCAAAATAAATCTTAAAAAACTTCAGACAGAAATTGGCTCAACGATATGATTACGTATTTCATTCCGGCGTTTTTTAGCTTCTGTATTCCAAATCTTTTGGATATTTTCATCAATATCAGATTCTAGACTTTCAATTAGTTTTTCTACTAAAAATACTCTAGTAGCATTGGGTAAAGACAAGGCTTCTTGAATTAATTCTTCAACTGATAGCATAATTATTTATTCTTATGTAAATTGCATTGAGAATAGGCACAAACAAAGACTTTATTCACAAACTATTTCATCATTCTTTCTGTGGAAATGGCATATTGACGATGACTGTGTTTCTAAAGCAGATTTATTAAATTGTATGTTCTTTGAATAATTGGTAATTTACTCATTTTTGCAAAAAAATTTTTAAAACGCTCCGCTTCGCTGACAAAGGGTAAAAAGAACAAGTACAAAGGACAAAAGAGCAAAAGTATAAAGGGCTACTGAAGAATTCTCCCAACAACGCACACAACACGAAAACCAATAAGGTTGAGGCGGTAGTCGCGGTTGTCGTCGATGCGAGACGCGGAACGGCAGTACTGAGGAAGGGTGAGCCAAGACCCGCCCCGCAGCACAGCGCAACCAGTCTTGTCGTGCAAAAACTTATTATCATCAAACCATGCGTTTCCATCTATTGGCGCACCTATATAATTATCATCTGACAGGAGGACAAGATAGCTAGAAGCTAGAGAGAGCAAGCTTCATAGCTCTTTGCCCTTTGATGTAATCCTTCAACCGATAGCGGCTAAATTGCATTAATTCTTCTATAGTTTTTTGGAACATTTGATGTACCCCA
>JBJTUF010000096.1:0-5335 GCA_046080565.1 Cuspidothrix sp.
AAAGTACCCGTTAATGATAGCCTCACCGCAGTCAAAGAATTTTTTCATATAGCATATTGGTTAACCCGTACCTACGGACGCACCAGCAAACCAGAACCAGGTTTAACCTTTGATATTAACGCCATACCGCAAGTTACCAAACCTACACCGGAGAGTGAGCGGAGTCGAACTCCAGCGAGTGAGAAAAACAAAACAACGGTGAGTGAGCGGAGTCGAACTCAAGAACTGCAAAAATTAGAAACAGAATTAAAACAAAAAGATGAAAAACTCTCACTATTAATAACAGATAAAAATGCCCTAGATGAAACCATAAAACAACTCAGAGCCGAATTAGCAGCAGTCAAAAAAGCAAATATTAGCCAACCAGATACACACGACTATTCAGAACAAGAAACCCGTGATTATTTCATAGATTTATTATTAAAAGAAATAGGATGGAAAATGGTTTCGACTTCGCTCGATGAGCGTTCTCCCTGGTTTCGACTTCGCTCAACCAGCGAAGCATCTGAAGGCCGTTCCCTGAGCGAACTAGAAGGCCGTTCCCTGAGCGAACTAGAAGGCCGTTCCCTGAGCGAACTAGAAGGCCGTTCCCTGAGCGAAGTCGAAGGGAACGTTTCCTGTGAATATCCAGTCACAGGAATGCCCAACAAATCCGGTAATGGGTTTGTTGATTATGTATTATGGGGAGATGATGGAAAACCCCTAGCAGTAGTCGAAGCCAAACGTACCCGCAAAGACCCCCGCAACGGTCAACAACAGGCTAAACTCTATGCAGACTGTTTAGAAAAACAATTTAACCAACGTCCCCTAATTTTCTACACCAACGGTTATGAACATTGGTTATGGGATGACACCAACTACCCACCGCGACAGGTGCAAGGGTTCTACAAAAAAGCGGAATTAGAATTACTTATCCAACGTCGCAGCATCCGCAGATCCTTAGCCCAAGCAGATATTAAACCCAGTATAGCAGAACGCTATTACCAAACCCGTGCTATTCGCCGCGTTACAGAAGCCATAGAAACCGATAAAGAACGCAAAGCCCTGTTAGTCATGGCTACAGGTGCAGGAAAAACCAGAACAGCGATCGCCCTAATAGAAATGCTGATGCGTTGTAACTGGGTAAAACGCGCCCTATTTTTAGCCGACCGTGTGGCCTTAGTTGAGCAAACCATCAAAGTATTAAAAAAGCACCTACCAGAAGCATCTCCAGTGAACCTCGTTACAGAAAAAGATGAAGAGGGGAGAGTATTTGCTTGTACCTATCAGACCATGATGGGATTAATTGATGATACCAAAGAATCAGAAAAACGGTTTAGTGTGGCACATTTTGATATAATTATAGTTGATGAAGCCCATCGTTCCGTTTTCCAAAAATATCGCCACATCTTCAATTATTTTGATGCTTTACTATTAGGATTAACCGCCACACCCAAAGATGAAATAGACCGCAACACCTACGGACTATTTGATTTAGAAAGTGGTGTTCCTACAGATGCTTATGGCTTAGAAGATGCGGTCAAAGATGGCTTTTTAGTCCCACCTCAAGCGGTATCAGTTCCCCTCAAATTCCAACGTCAAGGAATTAATTATAGTCAACTATCAGAAACAGAAAGAGAAGAATGGGATGCTATAGAATGGGATGATGAAGGTAATATACCCGACCGCATAGAAGCAGCAGCAGTCAATCAATGGTTATTTAATCAAGATACAGTAGATAAAGTATTAGAACATTTAATGACCAGAGGTTTAAAAGTTGCCGGCGGTGATATTTTAGGTAAAACAATTATCTTTGCTAAAAATCAAGACCACGCTAACTTTATCGCTGACAGATTTAATATTAACTATCCGCAATTTAAAGGTGAATTTGCTCGCGTCATTACCTTTAATACTAAATATGCTCAAAGTATTATAGAGGACTTTTCTAAAAAAGATAAAATGCCCCATATTGCCATTTCTGTAGATATGTTAGACACAGGAATAGACGTACCAGAAGTAGTAAACCTAGTCATGTTTAAACTGGTGCGTTCTAAAACCAAATTCTGGCAAATGTTAGGAAGGGGAACTCGTCGCTGTGCTGACTTATTTGGTATAGGAGAGGATAAACAATTTTTCTATGTATTTGACTACTGCCAAAATTTAGAATTTTTCCAACACAACCCAGAAACCACAGATGCACCGATAGGTAAATCTTTAAGTAAACAGTTATTTACTAAACGCTTAGAATTAATAGCAGAATTAGATAATATTTCACCCCAACCCCGTCCCCGTTCAGTGAGCGAAGTCGAACTGAGCGAAGTCGAAGAACCAAAAACAAATACAGAACTGCGTCATCAAATAGCCAACTTACTATATACAGAAGTTGCAGCAATGAACACAGAAAACTTTATAGTTCGCACAAAACGCCAATTTGTCGAAAAATATGCTAATTCAGAATCATGGAAATCATTACAACAGGAAGATATTATTACTTTAAATCAAGAAATTGCCGGTTTACCTTCCCAAATACCCACAGAAGCAGAAGAAACCAAACGGTTTGATATTTTAATCTTAAAATTGCAATTAGCAATAGTCAAATCTCAACCCAATCTAAAACAGTTACAAACACAGGTTAAATCAATAGCTGGGTTATTAGAAGAAAAACCAGATATTCCTTTAATTCAAGCACAGTTACTATTAATTCAAGATATTCAAAATGACCTATGGTGGCAAGATGTCACATTACCGATGTTAGAAACACTCCGTAAACGTTTACGGAGTTTAGTGCATTTAATTGAAAAACAAAAACGTCAACCGATTTACACTAATTTTGAGGATGAAATGGGAGAGGAAATAATAGTAGAATTACCTCATTTTACCTCAACAGATCAATTCTATAAGTTCCGTTCTAAAGCCAGAGAATTTTTAAGAGCGCGTCAAGATAATCTAGTTATTTTCAAACTCAGAACCAATAAACAATTAACTGCATCAGACTTATCGGAGTTAGAAAGAATCTTAGCAGAAAGCGGGATTGGAGAAACGGAAGATATTAACCGCGCAAAAGAAGAATCTCAAGGATTAGGTTTATTTGTCCGTTCCTTAGTGGGACTAGATCGGGAAGTCGCTAAACAAGAATTAGCTAGTTTTCTAGAGAATAAAAACCTTAATGCTAATCAAATAGAATTTATTGATATGATTATTAATTACCTCACAGAACATGGTGTGATGGATGCAGCATTACTTTATGACTCACCATTTACTGATATTACACCTCAAGGACCAGATGGATTATTTACCTCTGCTCAAGTTGATGAATTAATTGCTTGTTTAGAGGAAGTTTATCAAAAGGCGATCGCCTAAGTAAACGTCTAAACATTGTGGGAGTTTAGCAGTGCTAAACCCTTACGATAAATTAGGAGTATATATCCGGGAGTTCTTGAAGAATTCCGGGATCTCAAGTAATGTATTATGAATCTGATTGCCAGTGGGAATTGATTAAACTGGTGAGAATATGATCTTCCCATTGACCATTAATCATTAAATAATCTGTAGCATATCCTTCAACTACAAAACCGAGTCTTTTCAGAACTTTAGCACTACGACGATTATGTGGCATATAATTAGCCATAATGCGGTGCAGATTTAATTCTTGAAAAATATAGTTAGTAGAAATAGATAAGGCTTCTGTCATGTAACCATGACCTTGGGCTGATTCGGCTAAACTATATCCTAATTGACAAAATTGACCAGCATTATAAACAAAGTTGTTAAAATTAGCAGTTCCTATTACTTTTCTGGGCTGGTGTTGTAAATAAATAAAAAGTTTTAATGAATATTTATTAACAAATTCCCAAAAGCTGGTTTCTACTTGATATTGCCAATATTCTGGGGTAAAAAAATTTTCATCCCATTTCGGATAAAATGGTGTGAGGTATTCTTTATTTTCTGTAAAATATTTGAGTATGTAGGGAATATCTTCTATGACTGCCATTCTTAATAATAGGCGATCGCTTCTAAGAATTGGTGGTTCTGAACTCATATACTCAAATGTAAATATTTTATATGCAGCTATACTAATTAAAAATTAAACCACAAGACTACAAAAAGGATCATAACAGTGGGAATACGTTACGATTGGCAACCAACAGAGATATTGACAATATATAATACACCATTTCTAGAGCTAATTTATCAAGCTGCTACTGTACATCGTCAATATCATCAACCCCAACAAATACAAGTTTGTAAGCTTATCTCTATTAAAACCGGTGCGTGTCCAGAAGATTGCGGTTATTGCGCTCAATCTTCTCGCTACAAAACAGAGGTAAAACCGGAAGCACTGCTACAAAAAGAAACAGTGATTAATATTGCCAAAACAGCCAAAGAAAGCGGTGTGAGTCGGGTTTGTATGGGTGCTGCTTGGCGGGAAGTTCGGGACAATTCCCAATTTGAGGAAGTTCTGGATATGGTCAAGGATGTAACCGACATGGGTTTAGAGGTATGTTGTACCTTGGGAATGTTGACAGAAAACCAAGCTAAGCGGTTAGAGGATGCGGGATTATATGCTTATAACCATAATCTTGACACCTCAGAGGAATATTACAGCACTGTGATTACTACTCGAACTTATGGCGATCGCCTCAATACCATTGCCAATGTTCGCCAAACCAATGTTACCGTATGTTCGGGCGGTATTCTTGGTTTAGGGGAAAGTGTTTCAGATCGGGTAGGAATGTTACATACTCTCTCAAATTTACAACCTCACCCCGAATCTGTACCCATCAATATTCTTTCCCAAGTTCCCGGTACACCCTTAGAAAATCAACCCGATGTCCCCATTTGGGATGTAGTGCGGATGATTGCCACTGCTAGAATTATTATGCCTAAATCTGACGTGCGGTTAAGTGCAGGTAGGGCGAGACTTTCTCAAGTAGAACAGGCTTTATGCTTCATGGCTGGTGCAAATTCCATCTTCTCCAGCGATGATAACAAAATGTTGACGGTGACAACTCCCTGTCCCGATTATGACGCAGATAAAGAAATGTTGAACTTGCTTGGTTTAGAAATGCGTCCACCATTTCAAAAGCAGGAAAAAACACCAACTCCAGTAATGATATAACAAAAGTAGGTTGGGTAAGGCGACAGCGCAACCCAACCAATTGATCTATATTGTCTTCTATTTTATTTATAAAACTTGATATAATCAAACAATAGGAACAGGGTTAGCGCATCTCAAGCCCTATTGACAGGGGAATTACAGTAGAGGAGAATAGTTTGCGATGGATGCTGCTAACACAGAAATCATGTATTGATCATTCATCGCAGCTCGTCTTGACTTTTGTCGAATACTACGACG
>JBJTUF010000097.1:0-5292 GCA_046080565.1 Cuspidothrix sp.
CAGCAGCTAGGAATTTATTAACCAGAAGTAATCAAGAATCATCATCAAAAGAGATGATTTTAGAAATGATTACAACAATCATGATGTACAGGTTTGAAAATTTGACTTTGCGGGAGGTTCAAGTCATGTTAGGAATTTCATTAGAAAGAAGTCGCGCTTATCAAGAAATTAAACAAGAAGGAAGACAAGAAGGAAGACAAGAAGGAAGACAAGAAGGACTCAAAGAAAGTGCTTTAAATTTAGTCATGCGACAGTTAACTAGACGTTTGGGAGAGTTACCAGAAGAAGCTAAAAATACTATTTCTGGGTTATCTCTAACTAACTTAGAAAATCTTGGAGAAGCATTATTAGACTTCACGAATTTACAAAACTTACAAAGTTGGTTAAGTCAAGTGCAAAATTAATTTATTACTGATTAAAACCCCGATTTTTGAATATGATTGCATATTTATTGAAGTCGGGGATCTCAAATGAACGTAGATAAACGCAGATAAAATTACATCTGATTAGATATTTTGATATTTACACATAGAATAAATAGTATCTAAATCAATTCTCTTCCTATCTGTTTCCGTATTATTTCTAAATAGGACTGTAAAAGCACCAGCACCCAATCTATCTTGAGGAAACATCCGATAACAAGGGATATTAGTTAAATGAGATTGATAAGCAGATAAATGACTAACTTCCATCGCTTGAAAATGAGGAAACTTTTCTAAAAACCATTCACAAACCTGCTCATTTTCTTCAGGGGAATAGGTACAAGTCATATAAGCTAAATAACCTTCAGGGGTAACTACTTGAGCCGAATTAGCAATAATTCGTTTTTGGCGATTGGCACTTTTATTAATTGATGTAGGGTGAAAACATCCTGGTGCTTTTTCACCTTTAGCAAGAAGAGATTGTCCAGTACAAGGGGCATCAACTATGACTAAATTACTGGAAGCTGAAAAAATTTCAGCAAAAATACTAGAATCTCTATTTACTACCCCACTGGGTTTAATTTGACAACGTTTTAAATTAGAAATTAGCATTCCTAATCGCTTACCAATTACTTCATTACTAATCAATAAATCAGGTTTTAAAACTTGCCAAGCAAACACGCTTTTACCACCAGGGGCAGCACACATATCAAAAACTATCGGTATGGATTCAGGAATAGTCAACAACACAGAAGCAGAAAAGACCGAAGAAAAATCTAGACAATAAAAATATCCTTGTTGATGCAAAAGATGTTGGCCAGGTTTTTCGCCAATGGATAAACGGTCTACAAATTGCGGTTGCCAAGGTGTTGGTACTTCTAATTCAAAAGGTGAAATATCTGGTTTATCTTGACACCAAACAATACAAGGTGCAAAAGGTTGGGGATGAACTAAAGCATCTATAAATTTTGTTTGTTCATCTACATTTGTGAATAAACGTCTGGTAACTTTAAGCAATAAATTAGAAGTTTTTTCCATATTAATTTTCACAAAATTAAGTCAGAGGAGAAAGTGTTACAGCAGAACAATGTAATTCAGATATTTGGCTGCATACTGAAAAGACAATAGACTTCTTGCAGAAGTGGGAGGAAAGGAGTCAGAGAGAGATTTTTTCTTGACCTTTATCCTTTCACCTTTTCCCAACCCTTGTAAACATTACTTTTGCTAGAAGTCTCTCGATTTTAGATTTATGATTTTGGATTTTGGATTGAGTTTATCCTCAGAGGATGTTGGAAAATTTACGATTTATGATTTTTCTGCCCTGAAGGGGCGGGAGTTTTACCGAAAATTGGTAATCCAAAATCTAAAATCTAAAATCTAAAATCTAAAATTTGCGCTTAAGGGCGTTTGATATGGCTTCTAGCTTTTGGCTAGAAGCTAACCTTGTTTTGATACTTAGTAAACTTATACCAAATTTGGATTTTAGATTTGGTATTACACTTATGCACCAAAGAGGTCATGATATTTAACAATTTTCAGCAAAAATTACGCCAAGAAGCACAACGTTGGCGAGATGAAGGCATTATTAGTTCTTCCCAGTATGACCAAATAGCCAAGCGTCACCACTTTAATAACATTGAAGAGTCTATCCGTGATAGTTTTGTTGTAATTGCCATTGTCATCGGCGGGTTACTGTTAGGTTTAGGGTTAATGACTCTAGTGGGGGCAAATTGGCAGGGTTGGTCACGGGAAGTTAAGTTTATCTTGTTAATGAGTTTGTTTCTCTCAACAGCTATTACAGGTTTTTTGACCTGGAGAGAACCGACAATGCCCACAAATCAAAACAAAAAATCTCAACAGAGTAAACGGCTACTAGGAGAAGCATTATTAATTCTTAGTGCTTTTATTCTAGGGGCAACCTTGATGTTGATGGGGCAAATATTCAATATTAGCGGTTCAGCTTCTGAGTTATTTTTAGCTTGGGGGTTTGGGGTGTTAGTAATGGCTTATAGTCTTTCCCTCAATTCTTTGGGAATTATGGCTATTATCCTCATTCAAATGGGTTATTGGATAGGAATTGGTAATTTATGGTCTGACGCTGGGGAAATAACTTGGGCGCGGTTAGCTGTGCGTCATATGCCCTTATTATCATGGTTGTTTTTTGTTCCCCTAGCTTATATTTGCAGATCCCGATGGATTTTTGGTATGGGTGTTGTGGCATTTATTATATCTTTGCAATATAATCTGCGACCTTTGCCACTGTTGACTTTTTCAGATGTAGTTCCTTGGGTAGCTTCCTTTGCTTTAGCTTTACCTCCCTCTCTGTTGTGGAGTTATGATGATTTACTTTTTCCTACAGTTAATTATAGGTTATTTCAACCTCTAGCGAGAAATTTGGGTTTGATCTGTTTTGCTGTAGTTTTTTATCTTCTGTCTTTCCGTTGGCAATGGCAAGGTGTAGATGCTAGTGGTTTAGGATTAGTTAATCCTGCCTATCAATCTAATAATTTATCCAGTGTACTGCGGTCTTTACCTATTATTGATTTAGGGATTCTTAGCGGTTTAGCAGTTCTACAATGGCTGTTTCTGATTCGTCATAGTAACAGTCCTCTGCGTCGGGAAGTATTTTTCAAACTTGGCATTATTGCTACTTTTTTGGGATTTATCCTCATTACTCCGTTCTGGCATCAAGCTATTACCCAAGTTACTGAATTAGGTATTTTTATCTTCAATGTGTTATTGGCAATATTAGCCTGGGGGCTGGCTCAAGAAGGATTAAAGTCACGCAATCGCACCTATTTTTGGTGTGGTATGCTGTTATTTACTCTGCAAATTATTAGTCGTGTTTTTGAATATAATACTGATGTCCTTTTCCGGGCTTTAGTATTTGGTATTTGTGGTTACTCCCTCATTGCAGCCGGACTTTGGTTTGAACGTCGCTTTACTACATCTAAAAATAGTAGTAGCGGTGGTAGTAGTAATAGTGGAGGTAGTGGTAATAAAGGTGGTAGTGGAAATAGCGGCGGTAGTGGAGGTAGCGGAAACAGTGGAAGTAGCGGAAACAGTGGAAACAGTGGAAGTAGCGGAGGTAGCGGAAACAGTGGAAACAGTGGAAACAGTGGAAGTAGCGGCAATAAAGGTGGTAGTGGAAATAGTGGAAGTAGTGGGAGTAGTTGGTATAGCGGCGGTAGTGGAAGTAGTGGAGGTAGCAGTAATAGCGGCAATAGTGGGAGTAGTTGGTATAGTGGCGGTAGTGGAAGTAGTGGAAGTAGCGTGAGTAGGAGCAATAGCGATAGTCGAGACAATAAAGATAGTCGAGACAATAAAGATAGTCGAGATAGTAGGGATAGCCGAGATAGTAGGGATAGTCGAGATAGTAGGGATAGTCGAGACAATAGTGGAGGTAGTAGTAGGAGGTAATAGAGCAGTTTTCAATTAAAATGGAGAGATATTCATGAAGAAAAAGTTATGGGGATACTCTAGCAAATATTTCTGCATACATAAGCCAGACCAAATCATATTCTTCTTCCTTCTTTATTTTTCCTGACTCCCGAATTATTATATATAAATCTCTGCGTATAAATTCCTATGAAAATTTACAGGTAATGGTAAAAATATTTTTGCCTATTATCTATTACCAATTACTAATTTAATCTCATGAAAAGTGATTCCCCTGACTCAAAAAAAACCTTAAGTCCAGAAATGGAATTTTCCGAAAAATTGACTTTTCGTGATTATCTAATTGCGACAGAACAAAAGGCTAATAAACCTTTACCAATTTGGCGATTAATTGCCCCATTGTTGGTTCAAGTTGGGTTAATTATGGCTGTACCTCTGCAAGCTATGTATACAGATGTAACTGGTAAAATGGTAGTTTTGCAGACTACACCTGTAGAACCTAATGATGTAATTAGAGGTTCTTCATTAAACTTGGATTATAATATTTCTCGTCCCGAAACTTTGAGAAGATTAGCAGGTTGGAATAATTGGTTGCGGAAAAATTCCCGCCGAGGTAGACAAATTATCCAAGGAAGTACATTATACCTAATTTTGCAAGAAAGAGAATCTTTTGATAGGAATGAACTTCAATCTTGGCGGCCTGTCAGGGTAAGTAATAATCGTCCTGTTTATTTATCTAATAATCAGGTGGCTTTAAAGGGTAATTATCAAGATGGTTTGATTAATTATGGCTTGGAAAACTATTTCATTCCTGATGAACAAAGACGGCAGATTAATAATGATCTTGCTCAAATTCAGGAAAGCAGAAATGGTCGAGAAGAACCAATATTGGTGAGGGTAAAAGTAGATCCTCAAGGTAATGCTGTACCGATGGGTTTGTCAATTAGAGATCGTAATTATCGTTTTCAGTAGTTGGTTAGGAAATACCTAAAAATAAATTATCCAATATTGTGGGATGGGCTTCTAGCCCGTCCAAATTCTGAGGGTAGGCAAGATGTCTAGCGTATAATAATTGTCACTTGATTAATTAATTTTCATCTGATTGAATATAATTCAACTATTTTTTTAATATTGTGAGGCGGTTAATCTTCTTTTTCACAAAACCCTTAAATTTGTATCTTGGGTCATTGGTGACAAGTTAAGGACATGGGGAGATTATCAAGAGTAGTATTTGCTACCAGTCAAAAAGGTGGAAAACTCAATCTAGACAAGTAACCCAAGTTGCTAGTTATAACTATAAGCCTTCTAGATTCGACTAAATCCCCGTTAAAAAGCTATCCATTACCCACATCTTTCTTAACATAAAGTTTGACAAAATCCAGGGATTGTGTATTGACTATGAAAATACCCAGAGTCAAACCAACGTCAGTCAATGGAAGAGTGGATCACACAAGAACTGGAAAGAACCGAG
>JBJTUF010000098.1:0-27065 GCA_046080565.1 Cuspidothrix sp.
TTCTAACACTTTCTGGTATATTTCACTTATCATTTTACTCTGTTAGTTCATATTTACTATTTATTACTTATCTTTTTTTGCTCCCACATTCTGTATCTCTTACTACATAAGCTTTTTCTCCTTCTTGTCCCCCTGTCAGTCCACACTCCTAAAAAACTTTGGTATTCCACCAGGGGTAACAGAAATAACTTTTGTTTGCTACGACGGTTATTATGTCACCGTAAAAATAGAAGACTTACTCAATTACCCGATTACTTTAGCACTAGCCAGAGATGATAAACCCATTCAGCGAGATCAAGGTGGGCCAATTTATTTAATCTTTCCCTATACTCAGTATCCCAAACTCAGAGACAAATACAATGAGGGATTTTGGGCATTTTATGTAACTCACGTTATATTTGGTACAGAAAAAGGATCTTTGCTTGTAGGTAATCGTCCAATCAATCTAGATGATCTTGATAAACTACCACAAGTAACTCTGAACCAAAACGTTGGTTATCGCGTCTGGTGGCCGAGTAACAAAGTTAAACTACATGGTGTCAGAGTTAAAGATGTCCTTGCTTTAGCTGGTATAAAAAGTGAAAAGTCTATAGTTGTCACTGGTAAACCAGAAATTTACCGTAAAACTGCTGAAGCTATAAAATTATCACCTACAGATATCCAAAATTGCAATATCATTCTAGCCACAAAATGGGGTGAAGATAAACAACCAATTTTAGCAAAAATGGGAGGACGAATAACTTTAGCCTTTGGTGATGATTGTCCAAATCACGTTAAAAATCAACAATGGGTGACTTTTGTAGAAGAGTTAACACCACAATTATGAAAATGTTTACTTTTCGTTCTATCCGCACCCAAATCTTAACATCTACCACCTTACTAATTCTGGGTTTAATTGGTGCGATAGTAACAGTTTGGGTTAAAAGTGAAAATACCCTTTACCGTCAAGAAAAATTGAATGATGCTAAAAGTATGTCTAAAATTCTTAGTTATACATACTCTAACGAATTATCACAAGAAAATTGGAGTCAAATTCGCTTAAATATAGATTTAATCTTGCGAGAAAATGAAGATTTTGTTTATGTATTTGTTACTGATAAATCTGAAGATAATCAAATTGCTGCTGCTTATCCTAAAGAATATCAAAATCAGTATATTCCTGATCTAATCCCATTAAGTGTTACAGAAAAAGCAATAACAGAATCTCAAAACACTCGCATCATTGAAACATTCGGTTTAAAAAACATTTATTTTGCTGATAAATTAAGAATTAAACGCGGTCAACCAATTATTGAAGTAGCATCAGATATTCAGACATTAGCAGGTAAAAAACTTGGAACTTTACGTATTGGAATGTCTTTACAAAAAGTAGATCGTGCTATTACTAATGCAGTCAATCAAGCTTTGATAGTTGGTTCTGTAGGACTTGCTGTAGGTTAGATTTGTGCCTACATTCTTGCCCGCAGATTTAGTGATCCTGTACTGCGTTTACAGTCCAGTGTTGCCCAAATTGCTGGAGGAGATTTAGGACATCGTGCTGATATTAATAATCGTGCCGATGAAATTGGTGCATTAGCAAAGTCATTCAATGAAATGTCCGCTACCTTACAGATATCCTTTAGCAAATTACAAAAAACATTAGTTTCATTTGAGAAATTTGTTCCTGATAAATTTGTTTCTGTTATTGCCCCTGAAGGAGTAGAAAATATTACAGTTGGTGTGGCTGCAACCCGAAAAATGACAATTTTGTTTTGTGATATTCGCGGTTATACTTCTATGTCAGAAGCAATGCACCCCATGGAAATTTTTCTATTTTTAAATAACTATTTAGCCTCCATGGGAAAAGCCATAGATGATGCCGGAGGATTTATTGATAAATATATAGGTGATGCCATCATGGCCTTATTTGATGATGATAGTACAGATTGCGCTCTCAAAGCAGCAATTCTCATGATTCAAGCTTTAGATAAATTTAATTATGAAAGATCACAAAAAGGATTACCCATAGTTTCTATCGGTATTGGTATTCATCGCGGTACAGTCGTTATGGGAACAGTTGGTTTTAGTTCCCGCATTGATTCTACAGTTATTGGTGATGCTGTCAACGTTGCCTCTCGCATTGAAGGACTAACAAAACAATATAAATGTAATGTCTTGATTACAGAATCAGTAGTTAAAAGTTTATATAATCCTGAATTATTTTCTTTAAGACTTGTAGATGAATCAGTTAAAGTTAAAGGTAAAGATCAAGCAATTTCTATTTATGAAGTTCTAATTTAGTAGAGGCAAAAAACATCAGAATTTCAGAAGTTAATGAGGTAGGCATTGAAATTTATCGTTCAGGGAATAGGTAAAAGACTTTGAGAAATTTTATATCTTGTAACATCTGGACTTAAGCAAAACTTACTGCAAATACTGTCATTGCGACCTAAGGAAGCAATCTCAAACCCCTACATTTCCTTAAAATGCGTAAGTTCTAAACATATCTCGATTTTTTTCAAGCTGACTTACTTAGAAGGAAGAAAATCACCAATTACCTGCTATATATTACAATTAACCATTCGCCTTAATAAAGCCAAAAATCTCCCCTCTACACCATCTAATAAAAACCAACCATATCTTCCCCACCAAGAATCAAACCAAAAAATTCCGGCAGGAAGATGGGCAATGGGAGCGCTAAGATCAAAAGTTAAATCATCATAATACATCCATTTTTTATCTTGTCTCCAACCAACAATATCGCCAAATTTGTCCCAAATTACACATTCAGGATCACCTTTTTGAAATAAATTTTGATAAATGCGATTTTGGACAGAAAAGCCAAAATGTCCCTTACTATACTTTAACCACAATTGATCAATAGTGCGGATATCCTCACAGGGAAAATTTTCAATATCTTTTTCATTTAACCAACCATCATCTTCTTTTTTAACCACTGCCAACATTATTCTTGTTGTTTCTGCGTCAGCTTCTTGCCATTTTCCCTCTTTCAATAAATCTCGCAATTTAATATAATTCATCCCCACTGCTGAGACTTTTTCATAGATATGGGAGGAGTTTTTAACTAAACCCAATAACTCTCGAAACTGACGTACTGACTGCGGACGTTTTTGAAAGTCTACTGTCATTCCTTGGACAATAGCATTATTGATCCTATCACTAATATGGGCATTAAATTGTTTTGGTGGTAGTAAAAGTGTATGATCTTTTCTATATTCTGCCGGAATAGGGACTTGTTTAGTTAATAAAGTATATAGAGTTGCTGCCAAAGCATAAACATCTGTATACTTACCAAAATTACCTCTTTTTTTATATTGTTCTATAGGCGCGTAACCGTCGGTTCTTTCATTAGTCATATTTCGGACTTTTCCGATAGTATATTCTCTAGCTAAACCAAAATCTATTAATACTGCTTCTGGTTTACCTCGACGTAAAATAATATTACTAGGCTTAATATCTCGGTGTAAAAATCCCTGTTGGTGAACATATTCTAAAGCCTGTCCGATTTGGTTAATATAACAGAGTGCTTCCTGTTCGGATAACTTACCATGTTCATCCAGATAAGCAGCTAAATCTTGACCATTAATATATTCCATTAGCATTCCCCATAGTCCATCTTCTTCTATCACTTCATAAACCTTGACTATATGAGGATGAGAACATTTAGCTAATCGTAAAGCCTCATTTACAAACTTAACTTGCAAATTCTGAAAATCTTCTTTACTTTGTTGAATATGGTTAAGAGTTTTAATCACAAATATTTGATCTGTAGATACTTCTTTAACACTATATGTAACACCAAAACCACCAGTACCCAACACGTTTTGGACAATAAATCTACCATTATTCAGATATTGTTGACGTTGCCAAAGTTTCATTGATTTATGATTTCAAAATAGATATAGCAGGTGACAGTTGAGAGGTGACAGGTGACAGAGTTGAAAGTCCTTTAGTGTATAGTTTTTTAGGTAAATTCTGTATCTTATTCAAGTCCATACCGCTATAAAGAAGATATTTTTTAGTTAAAAGTGCCTAAAAACGAAATATCTAAACCAAGTTGCTACTTATAACTATAAGCCTTCTAGATGCCACTAAATCCCCTTTAAAAAGAGGGACTTTGATTAATTTCCTCCCTTTCTAAGGGAGGAAAGGGGGATTCTAATCGAGAAATAAACCTGAATATTTGTAACTAGCAACTTACGTTATCTAGTCTATTTAACTCCTGAATTTTTGTATATATGTTATATATTACACTTTATAAGTTGATCTGTCAGGCTTCAACCTCACAATAATAGTACCCATGACTCCAGAACAACTAATGTATGCTTTATTTTTACATTGGCAAGGCACATTTAGACCTTCCACTACAGATAAAGTATTATTAAAACAAATTTTTAATGATTTGATTGCAGCCTATTCTAGTCCAAATCGGTACTACCATACCTTAAAACATATTTTCCACGTTATCAGTACCATTGATATTTTACAAGTCTATGCCCCAGACTTGGAGGCTGTAAAACTGGCAGCTTGGTTTCATGATGTCATTTATGACACTCATTCTCAAGATAATGAAGAACTAAGTGCGGAGTATGCAAGCCAAATTTTAGGAAAATTAGCACTTCCCACTACGGAAATTAATACAGTCCATCAATTAATTTTGAATACTAAATATCATCAAGGTGAAGACTTAAATAGCCAAGTTTTATTAGATGCGGATTTAGCAATTTTATCAGCAAAATCTAGGGAATATCAAGAATATTCTCAAGCCATTCGTCAAGAATATGCTTGGGTATCAGATTTAGAATATATCCAAGGCAGAAAACAAGTTTTAGAAAGATTTTTGCAGCGAGAACGTATTTATTTTACACCTTTAATGTTTGATAACAATGAAAAATCTGCCCGTGATAATTTACAAACAGAAATTAATTGTCTTATTAACCACTAGACTTATGCAAAACCTACTTCAAATATTGTCATTGCAACGTAAGGAAGCAATCTCAAACACTTACATTTCGTTAAAATGCGTAAGTCATCAAGCCATATAACCAAATATTACAGCACCCCAACCAATAATACCACCAGCTAAAATCAAGTAAACTGCATTTATGCGATAGTGAATGACTAAAATTGCTGAAATAATAGCAATTCCTAAACCTAAAAAGTCTATATAGGAGGTTTTTGGGATTATTAAAGTAGCTATTCCTAATTGTATAGTAGTTAACACCATTAAAGATACAGCACTAACATTGACAGCATCTAAGAAAGGTCTTGTCCAAGGTGAATTACGCAGCTTATCTATAAAAGGATTTAAAGCAGCTACAAACAAAAATGAAGGTAGAAAAATTCCCACTGTGGCTACAATTGCCCCAGGAAATCCAGAAATTATATAACCGATAAATGTAGCAGTAGAAAGTACCGGACCTGGAGTAAATTGGCCAATAGCAACTGCATCTAATAATTGTTGTTGCGTTAACCAACCATATTCTTCTACTAATCCTCTTTGCAAAAAGGCGATTAACAAATAACCACCGCCGAATAAAACACTACCAACTTTGAGAAAAAATAAACCCAATTGCCATAAAGGTACGGATATATAATTATGGATAGCTGTATTTACATTTATAGTCTGGGGAAAAAATGTCCCTGTAGTTAAAAGAGTCATAATTAAATTAGTTTGATTACTACTACGTAACCAAATCATGCCTAATATTCCTCCTAATAATAAAGCCAGAACTTCATTAACTTTTGCAATCACAGTTATTAAACCAACACCTACAGCAATTATGAATAATTTTCGTGTTTTGATTGCTTTTTTTGCTAAACCCCAAACAGCATTAACAATAATAGCTAAAACAACGGGTTTAATGCCATAAAGTATAGGTGCAAATTGAGGTAAAGTTCCATAATGGACATAAATCCAAGCAAATACACCTGTAATTAAAACCGCAGGTAAAATAAAACAAACTCCCGCAACAATTAAACCTAACCACCCAGCATAAATATATCCGATATGAATAGCCATTTCTGTGGAATTGGGACCAGGAATTAAGTTAGTTGCCCCTAATAAATCTAAAAAATGTTCCTGGGTTAACCATTGCCGACGTTTAACTACTTCATTTTCTATCATGGCAATGTGGGCAACGGGTCCACCAAAACCAATAATACCTAATTTGAGGAAAAGCTGGGCAATTTCATTTAAACGATTGAATGATAAATTACTCATATTTTTTCATCTTAAAAGCTATATCAGGATAATCACTAAATATACCATCTATACCTAAACTGAAAAATAGTTGATATTCTTGTTGAGGATTTCCTTGACAGTCTAAAGGTAAGAAAAAATCTTCATTTCTGAAAGTCCAAGCATGAACTTGTAAATTAGCTGTATGGGCATTTCTAATTAAAGATGTTGGTAATAATAATTGACCGTGATTATCTCTAGGAATCAATAGGTTTTTGTGTACACCAATTGCTTGGGCATATTGGGCAATTTCTGCTAATTCTTTTGGACTTAATAAATCTGTGTAGGTGCGAGGATCATGATTAATTGTAAAATCGTAGGGTTGTCCAATATCATTAATTAATTGGACTAAAGGTAAATCTGTTATTTTAGCTAATTGTTTGAGGTTATTAACTTCAAAAGATTGAATAAATATAGGTAAATTAATTTTGTGTAGATTCAATAATAAAGTCGGTTCTAATGGTAAGCCAATATTTTGAAAATAACTAGGATGTTTTGTTTCTGGATAAATACCGATTTTACGCCCAAGTTCTGCACTTTTACGCTGGGCTAAATCAATGATTTCTGCAAAGGTGGGAATCGGGAACACGCCATCATAAACTATATTTTGCGGTCGTAATTCGGGAATACGTTCTTTAGCTGTTAAAGTTTTGATTTCAGCAATGGTAAAATCTTCTGTAAACCAACCTGTTTTAATTTCGCCATCAATAATTTTAGTAGTTTTTAAATGAGCAAATTCGGGATGATTGATAATATCTGTAGTTTGTGATATTTCATTTTCATGACGGGCAATTAAAACACCATCTTTAGTAATGACTAAATCAGGTTCAATATAATCAGCCCCTAAATCAATTGCTAATTCATAACTGGCTAAAGTGTGTTCAGGACGATAGCCACTTGCACCTCGATGGGCAATAATAATCGGAGGTTTAATAGAGATTGTGTTTAACATGACTTGTTTTTAATTATCTATTTTTGGCGATCGCTAATTATATATGGTAATTTGTAAGTTATTGATCAATTGTCTGTGAATATTAAAATATTCTAAAATACAGTTACACCAACAGTCAACAAATAACAACCAATGATTTAACGGATAATTTATGATCTAATATCCTAAAATATATACTTCTCATAGACCATAAAACAACAACATCCTGATACGGAAGTGTGGTGTTAGCCATAAATATCGTTATCCTGAAAATCCTGATTCAGACAAAAAATGCTTTTCTTAGAGAAAATGCCTATTATCAATGGAGTTGCGCCCAAGGGTCGGAACTGGCCTACAATACTGGAATTGACTAATATGAAGCCACGCCCAGTTAAAAACAGTATCTTATGCCAGCATTTTTATTAGAGGTCGGTACAGAAGAATTACCCGCAGGTTTTTTGAGTGATGCTATTGTACAATGGCGATCGCGCATTCCCCAAAGTCTAGAAACTGAAAGTCTCCAGGACGCTGTAGTTGAAGTCTATGGAACACCCCGCCGGTTAGCAGTTCTCATTACTGGTTTACCTTCGCAACAACCAGACAGAGAAGAAGAAATTAAAGGGCCACCCGCACAAGCAGCATTTAAAGATGGACAACCCACTAAAGCCGCCATTGGTTTTGCGAGTAAGCAAGGTGTAGATATTTCCGCTTTAGAAATTCGTCCCACAGAAAAAGGGGATTTCGTTTTTGTTAACAAACAAATTCCCGGTCGTCCCATCGCCGATATTTTAACCGAACTTGTACCCCAATGGGTCTGGAACTTAGAAGGCAAGCGGTTAATGCGGTGGGGACATGGTGACGGCAGATTTTCCCGGCCAATTCGGTGGTTAGTCACATTGTTAGATGGTGAAATTTTACCACTACAATTAGAGAATGGGGCAAAAGTTGTTAAGAGCGATAGCGAAACGCTGCTGCAAGCAGGTCGCACCTCTCGCACCCATAGAGTCTTACACCCCGAACCAGTTAGCATTTCCCACGCTACCGAATATGTCAAAACATTGGCTTCCGGTTATGTAAATGTTTCCCCAGAAAACCGAGCCGAAATTATCACAAATCAAGTCAAAGCTGCTGCCGCAAAATTAGGCGGATATACCCCAATTTACCCCGATTTACTAGCAGAAGTTATCAACTTAGTTGAATATCCTACCGCAGTTATCGGACAATTTGAAGAAGATTTCCTCAACTTACCAAAAGAAGTAATTACCGAAGTTATGGTAAGTCATCAGCGTTATTTTCCCGTCTTCAAAAATGCTGATTGTCAGGAATTATTACCCAACTTTATCACCATTAGTAACGGCGATCCCGCCAAAGCTGATATTATTGCTGTCGGTAATGCCAGAGTAATTCGGGCGCGGTTAGCTGATGGACGTTTCTTTTATGAAGCTGATTTAGCCAAACCCTTAGAAACCTGTTTACCCCAATTAGAAAAAGTCACATTCCAAGAAGATTTAGGTTCAGTTCGTGCTAAAGTTGACAGAATAGTTAGAAATGCCGAAAAAATCACTACTCAATTACAATTAAATTCAGCCCAAACCCATAATATACAAAGAGCAGCATTACTTTGTAAAGCCGATTTAGTCAGCCAAATGGTTTATGAATTTCCTGAATTACAGGGAATTATGGGCGAAAAATACGCCTTAGCCAATGGCGAAAATCCAGAAGTTGCCAAAGCAATTTTTGAGCATTATTTACCGAGAAATGCTGATGATATTTTTCCCCAAACCCTCACAGGTCAAATAGTAGGTTTAGCTGATAGATTAGATACCTTAGTTAGTATCTTTGGTGTAGTTGGTATTCCCACAGGTTCATCCGATCCTTTTGCCTTACGTCGTGCAGCAAATGCTATTGTTAATATTACCTGGTTGGCGAATTTACAAATTAATTTATCAACCTTGTTAGCAGAGATAACTAGCGACTTTAACGCAACTTTTGGCAAAAATGGTGATTTTGTATTAGTGGAATTGGAGAAATTTTTCCTGCAACGGATTCGCACCTTATTACAAGATGAAAAACAGATAGATTACGATTTGGTAAATGCAGTTTTGGGAGAAAATGATCCCGAATACACAGAACGTGCATTAACGGATTTATTAGATGTCCGCGATCGCGCTCTCTATTTACAACAAATCCGCCAAGATGGTACATTAGATAAAATTTATGAAACTGTCAACCGTTCCACCAGATTAGCCGCCCAGGGAAATCTAGACTTACAAACACTAGAACCACAATCTTTAATTAACCCCGAACTGTTCCAGAAAAAATCCGAATCTGCATTTTATAACGCCTTAGTTGAGTTAGTCCCCCAAACCCAAGCAGCACAGAAAAATCGGGATTATCAACTGTTAGTAACCGCACTAGCAAAAATCGCCCCCACCGTTAGCACCTTCTTTGATGGTGAAGATAGCGTTTTAGTCATGGACCCAAATCCCGATATTAAGCAAAATCGCTTAAATTTGCTGGGATTATTGCGAAATCACGCCCGTGTATTAGCGGACTTTGGCGCAATAGTTAAAAATTTGTAGCATAAAGCAACAAAAAGTGGTGTAATTTTTGCCAATTAACGCTACTATAGTGAAGCTTAACCAGGGATGCTACACAGTCTATGCCAGAAGCGTTAATTATTGGATTCGGAAAGTCCGGTGTTGCTGCGGCAAGATTGTTGAAACAGGAAGGCTGGGAGGTTGAACTTTGTGATAGTAGCACCTCCCCAACCCTCCTCGAACAACAACAACAACTCGCCAGTGAACACATTACCGTCAAATTAGGAAACACACCAGAATTCACCAATTCTGATATATCCAAACTAATAGTTGTCAGTCCCGGAGTTCCTTGGGATATTCCCATTTTAGCCAAAGCGCGAGAACTAGGTATAGAAACTGTCGGCGAAATGGAACTCGCTTGGCGACATTTGCAAGATATCCCTTGGGTAGCAATCACTGGTACAAATGGTAAAACCACCACCACCGCGTTAACTGCGGCCATTTTCCAAACCGCAGGATTGAACGCCCCCGCCTGTGGTAACATTGGTTATGCTGCTTGTGAAGTAGCAATAGAGGCAAGAGGCAAGAGGCAAGAGGCAAGAGGGAATACAGAAAAAAATTCCGTTGATTGGATAATTGGTGAACTTAGTAGTTATCAAATCGAATCTTCTGTAACTTTAGCACCTCGAATTGGGATTTGGACAACCTTCACACCAGATCATTTAGCCCGTCACAAAACATTAGAAAATTACTATAATATCAAAGCCAAATTATTGCATAATTGCCAAATTCAAATATTTAATGGTGATGATGTTTATTTGAGCAAATTAGGATTAAATCATTGGCCAAACGCCTATTGGACAAGCGTTAAAGGTGAAAAATTTCTCATAGGTGAAAAAGGCTTTTATATAGAAAATGGCTGGGTAATCGAAAAAATCACCGCCACACCCCAAGCCATTGTAGAGGTATCTGCATTGCGAATGGTAGGAGAACATAACCAGCAAAATCTCCTCATGTCCGTAGCCACCGCCAGATTAGCAGACATAGATATTACTGCAATTTCCCAGGCTGTACGTGAATTCCCAGGTGTTCCCCACCGCTTAGAACATATCTGCAATTGGGAAGGAATTGATTTTATTAATGATAGCAAAGCCACCAATTACGACGCAGCCGAAGTCGGTTTAGCATCTGTGCAAAGCCCCGCCATTTTAATTGCTGGTGGAGAAGCCAAAGCCGGAGATGATACAGCCTGGTTAGCCCAAATTCAAGCCAAAGCCGCCGCCGTCTTACTCATAGGCAATGCAGCAACCGCATTTGCCAAACGTCTGCAAGAGGTGGGATATAGCAATTATCACATAGTGGAAACAATGGAAAACGCTGTATCCATGTCTGCGGAACTAGCGAAAAAATATCAAGCTTCAGTAGTATTACTATCTCCAGCTTGTGCTAGTTTTGACCAATATCCTAACTTTGAAATGCGGGGTGAAGACTTTCGGCAATTGTGTCAAAAATATCTAATGTAAGTTGCTATTTAACAAATGTCAGAATCAGGTGGTTATCGAGCGAAGTCGAGATAATATCCACCGATTAAAGGATGAACAGGATAGAATTAAATAAAAATAGTCGGTTTTAACCGACTTTAGCTTTGAGAAAGGGAATTTATTCCCTGGATAAATCTGGATTAATGATAATATTGGCTTTAATATTTGGGTTTTGATTTAAAATAGAATTAGGTCGTTTTATGGATAGATACCTATGATAGAAACACAAAGGACAATATCTTTATATGAACAAGATTATTTACTGTGGATTGAAGATACTGTTCATAAATTACAAACTAGGGATATTAAAGGCTTGGATTTTGATAATCTAATTGAGGAGATAGAGAGTTTGGGGCGATCGCAAAAACACGAACTTGAAAATAGACTAGGAGAACTTTTTGAACATATTCTCAAGCGAACCTATGTAAATATGCCAGAATGTTATCGCGTTTGGGTAGAATCAATTGATAAACAAAGAGTATCTATCAAGCGATTATTAAAACAAGCGCCCAGTTTAAAGCCTTATTTTAGCCAAGTGTTTGATGAAGTTTACAAAGATACTCTCAAAATTGTTCGCAGAGGATATCCCCAATGTGAATTTCCTGATACATGGCCATTTAGTTGTGATATTGACGCAATGCTAAATGTGGACTTTTGGGAAGAATAAGAAATTTAATTTCTCAGATGTAAAATAGAATTAGGTCGTTTTATGGATAGATACCTATGATAGAAACACAAACGACAATATCTTTATATGAACAAGATTATTTACTGTGGATTGAAGATACTGTTCATAAATTACAAACTAGGGATATTAAAGGCTTGGATTTTGATAATCTAATTGAGGAGATAGAGAGTTTGGGGCGCTCAGACAAACGTGAACTAGAAAGTAGACTCAGAGAACTTTTAGAGCATATTCTCAAACGTACTTATGTAAATATGCCAGAATGTTATCGCGGTTGGGTAGAATCTATTGATAAACAAAGAATTGCTTTAGAACAATTATTAGCAGAATCACCTAGTCTTAAACCCTATTTTACCCAAGTATTTGACAAAGCTTACACAAATACTCTCAAAATTGTTCGCAGAGGATATCCCCAATGTGAATTTCCTGATACATGGCCATTTAGTTGTGATATTGACGCAATGCTAAATGTGGACTTTTGGGAAGAATAAGAAAACTCCACAAAAACTTAATCCTGTAAATCCTTAAATCCTGTAAATCCTGATTCAGACAGTATATTATGTGCGAAAATACTCAAAGCAGGTGTTGAGGATGTAACATGACAAACAAAAACTGGCAAGACGAAGAACTATGGATTGTCACCGCAAGTAGTTCTGATAATGGTTCAAAACAAGGGATGAAAGCCGTTACACCCAATGGTAATCCTTACGGTAGTCCTACTGTTACAGATGAAGAAATAAAAAACAGTCGCATGAACGCGGGGATGTTAGCAAAGAAAATGTCGGATTTTGTCGGCATAATTAGTGGTGTATTTACCGATGTCCAAAAGCAAATAGCCACTCAAGGAGAAATCCAGCTTGATGAAATTACCCTAACCGTAGAAATTAGTAGCGAAGCGGAAATTAAATTACTGGGTACAGGTGGAAAAGCTGCTGGTAAAGGCGCAATTGAGCTAAAATTTAAGCGTTCATTGCCCCAGACTCCTGTAAATTGATCGAAGATATGGCGAAAAATTGCGCTGTTGTTATTGGTGTTAACGAATATGACGAAATTCAGCACCTCAAGTATGCAAAAACTGATGCAGAACGGGTGCGTAATTATTTTTTACATAATTTAGGTCTACAACCAGAAAATCTATATTTTTTCTCTGATGATTCACCACGCAGCAGTCTGGGAAAGAAAACTCAACCAACTTATGGGACACTAAATAGCTTTTTCAATGATCGCTTTGAGAGTCGTTTTTTAGAATCTGGGGATACTCTCTGGTTTTACTTTAGCGGTCATGGAATTCCCCACGAAGGACGAGATTATTTATTACCCATAGACGGAAATCCTCGCACTGTTCCCAATTTAGCCATCCCCATTACCTATATTACCGAACGCTTACGTCGCAGTGGTGCAGATAACATAGTTTTGTTTATTGATGCTTGTCGTAGCACTGGTCAAAAAAGTGCAGGTTTAGGAATTGGTGAAGAAAAACAGCAAGGTGTCATTACCTTCTATTCCTGTAGTCCCTCTCAGGTTTCCTATGAAATTGAGGAAATTCAACAAGGTGCTTTTACTCATGTTTTACTCAATGGGTTGCAAATTCAAGGTGAAAGCAACTGTGCCACCGTTGAACGCCTGTATAACTATTTACGCCATCAAGTTCCCCAATTGACCATACAACATAAAAATTATATTCAAACACCCTATGCGGCTATAGAACCCGCTACAAAACTCCATTATATTTTATTGCCTAAATCTGCCACTGACAGAGATATTAGCACCCTCAGAGAAGATGCTTTGAGTGCAGAAATTGAAGGAAATTTCAATTTAGCTTTTCAGTTATGGGTGCGTGTGAATGTGGCCGCAGGTGGAACAGATATGAAAGCCATTGCAGCTTTTGGGAGATTATCAAATAAGCAATCTCAGCCTCAACCAGAACAGCGTCGAGAAGCAGAAGCACAGGGACAGAAAATAGCAGCAGCAAAAACCCGTGAATTAACTGTAGATATAGGTCAAGGTTTAACCCTGGAACTGGTACGTATATCAGCAGGTAAATTTACTATGGGAATGCCCCCAGAAGAACGCCAAATAGCCCTAGAAAAGGCTCTGAGTTATAATGTCAAACGAGAAGACGCTGAACGATGGTTAGACTGGTCTACACCCCAGCATGAGGTCTATTTGCAAGAGTTTTTAATGGGGAAATATGCCGTCACCAATGCCCAATGGTATGCTGTCATGAAAACTAAGCCATCTGAGCAATATGATCAGAAATTTCAAGGCGATAAGCAGCCTGTAGTTGGCGTTTCCTGGCACGAAGCAATGGCATTTTGTCAAAAGCTATCTGAACAAACAAAACGGGCTGTGAGATTGCCCACAGAGGCAGAATGGGAATATGCCTGTCGTGCTGGTACAACTACAGCCTTTGCTTTTGGCAAGACCATCACAACTGATCAAGTTAACTATAACGGCAATTATCCTTATGGTGATGCTCCCAAGGGCAAATATCGAGAATGTACTGTAAATGTGGATAGTTTTACTCCTAACACCTGGGGTTTATATCAAATGCACGGTAATGTCTGGGAATGGTGTTTAGATGAATTTCATGATAGCTATAGCGAAAAACCAGCGCATTTAAAAAGCAATGGTAATGAACCTTGGGTAAACAAGAAGAATTTAATAGCAAACTTGATTAATAAAATTAGTGATAGAGAAGATAATCTCGCTTATGTATGTCGAGGCGGTTCTTGGTACCTCAATGCTGGGGGTTGCCGTTCGGCTTACCGCATTTCTTACTACGCGCGCGATCTAGACGCTAATCTCGGTTTTCGTGTGGTGTTCGTTTGGGTCTTCCTCGCCAGGACTTTCTTAGCCCTTTGCTCTTTTGCCCTTTTGCCCTCTGCTCTTTCTTCTTTACCCTTCCCCTCGCCGTTAGGCGATCAAATTTTTTTATCATATACATCACATCTTACAATACCTTTGCCATTTTTCCGTAGGTTGGGTTGAACGAAGTGAAACCCAACGTAAACTCAACATATTTGTTGGGTTTCGTGCCTCAACCCAACCTACAAATCAAGATATTTTTGATTTTGGCGAAGGTATTGACTTCTTCAATACTATAATTTAAACAAAATCCGATTTGTTCAGGAGTTAAACCGAATGATATTAAATCGGGAATCATTTTTAATTTAGCTTCTTGTTTACCTTGTTCAAATCCTTCTTCAAATGCTTCTTGATAAACTCTGGTATGTTTTAATTCACTTAATCCAAACATGGCTTCTATTTCCTCCCGGTTCATTCTTGGAAATTTATAAATTAAGATTGTCTCGATGATTTGTAAGACTTGTTGTTGTTGAGGTTGGGAATTAATCTCTTGTTTGGTTCTATTGATTAATTCTCTCGCTTGGGTAATGGCATTATCCCCCTTAGCGATGATTAATTTTATTGTAGCAATACCAATGGGTAAAGATGTGGTTGTGTCTAATTCATCGAGATAAATGACTCTGACTCTTTGACTAGTGAAAAATTCTTGATAATGCTGAATTTCTCTTGTGTCTATAGTGCGAGTTGGATAGATAACTACAGCACGCCATAAATTTTTGGGTTTATTTTGACGGATGTAAAGAAATATTTCGGAAAAAAGTCTATCATACAGATCCTCATCTGATTGAAATTGAACTTCTAAGAAGTAGATGGGGTAATCTATGGTTTGGTGAGGTAAGAAAACTCCGTCTATTCTAAAGGCTGTTTGTTTGACTTCAACTGATGCAAATTGATATATTTCTGCAAGTTGGGGAGAGTTACCAATTAGTTCAAAAAATACGCTGGGTATTTCTTGAAATAAACGGTAAAATATACTGTCTGTTTTCATAGTTATAGATGGAATTAATCCAGCTAATTTATTAATGATTTGTGATAATTAAACTGGCAAATTTAGTTAATAAATTTACTATTTTTCCAGATTGGATAGTATTTGTGCTAATGGCGTTACAATATGTTAGAATTATAGCAAAATATGACAACTATTCAAAGTTAATTTGACATAATTTTGTCTTTTGTCAAGTTGAAGGCTAAAATCTAGATTTTTTTGGAGTTTTGGAGTTTATGACAACCTCACAGGAGAGGATTATCCCGACGGATTTGCGAGGTGAAATGTCGCGGTCTTATCTAGAATACGCTATGAGCGTCATTGTAGGTCGGGCGCTGCCAGATGCTAGGGATGGACTCAAACCTGTGCATCGTCGCATTCTGTATGCCATGCACGAACTGGGTTTGCTACACGATCGCCCCTTTAGAAAATGCGCCCGTGTGGTGGGGGAAGTGTTGGGTAAATATCACCCTCACGGGGACACGGCGGTGTATGATGCCCTGGTGCGGATGGCGCAGGATTTTTCGATGCGATCGCCTTTGATCAACGGACATGGTAACTTTGGTTCGGTAGACAACGATCCACCGGCGGCAATGCGATACACAGAATGTCGTTTGCAAGCCTTAACCAGTCTGGCACTACTCCAAGATATTGAAGCCGAAACTGTAGACTTTGCCGATAACTTTGACGGTTCGCAACAAGAACCCACGGTTTTACCCTCTCGCATTCCCCAACTATTGCTAAATGGTTCTTCAGGAATTGCTGTGGGAATGGCCACCAATATTCCTCCCCACAACTTGGGAGAATTAATTGATGGGTTAGTGGCACTAATTCATAATCCCGAAATAACTGATATTCAGTTAATGCAGTATATTCACGGGCCTGACTTCCCCACTGGGGCGCAGGTCTTGGGAGTCAGTGGCATTAAAGAAGCTTACACCACGGGGCGCGGTTCAATTACCATGCGTGGTGTAGCCAATATTGAAACCATTGAACAACGCAACCGTCCAGACCGGGAAGCAATTATCATTACGGAATTACCCTACCAAACCAATAAAGCGGCATTAATTGAAAAAATTGCCGAGTTGGTGAATGATAAGAAAATAGATGGGATTGCAGATATCCGGGACGAGAGCGATCGCGACGGGATGCGAATTGTCATAGAATTAAAACGGGATGCCTATCCCCGCGTTGTTTTAAACAATCTTTATAAACAAACCCCTCTCCAGTCCAACTTCGGGGCGAATATGTTGGCTTTAGTCAACGGTGAACCCCATACCCTCACCATTAAACAATTCCTCAGCGTTTTCCTAGACTTCCGTATTCTTTGCATTGAACGCCGTACCCGCTACGAACTTCGCAAAGCAGAAGAACGAGATCACCTCCTGCAAGGATTATTAATTGCCCTCTCACAATTAGATGCAATTATTAATTTAATTCGTCATGCACCCGACGCACCCACCGCCAAAGGTGAATTAATTACCACCTACGGACTTTCTGAAGTACAAGCAGACGCAATTTTGCAAATGCAACTGCGGCGGTTAACAGCCTTAGAAGCTGATAAAATTCGCCTCGAACACGAAGAATTACAAGTTAAAATCGCCGACTTAATGGATATTCTCGCCAGACGGGAACGGGTGCTAGAAATCATTGAAAATGAAATTGCCCAAATTAAAACTAGCTTTGCCACACCCCGCCGGACAGTAATTACCCATGGAGAAGGAGATATAGATGATATTGACCTAATTGCCAACGAAAAAGCAATTATTCTGGTGACAGAACAAGGTTATATCAAACGGATGCCAGTCAACACCTTTGAAGCCCAAAGCCGTGCTACTAGAGGCAAAGCGGGGGCTAAGGTCAAAGATGATGATACCATCGAGCATTTTTTAACCTGCTGCGACCATGATAGTATTCTCTTTTTTAGCGATCGCGGAGTCGTCTACTCACTCAAAGCCTATCAAATTACCGTCGGTTCTCGCACCAGTCGCGGCACACCCATAGTCCAAATGTTGCCCATCCCCAAAGAAGAAAAAATCACCTCCATCGTCCCCGTAGACGAATTTAGCAGCGAAGAATATCTAGTCATGCTCACCAAAGGCGGTAACATCAAAAAAACCGCATTAGAAGCATTTAGCAATATTCGCGCCAACGGTTTAATTGCCATCTCTCTAGAAGAAGGCGACCATCTGCGCTGGGTGAGAAGGGCGAAAGTAGAAGACAGCATCATCATCGGTTCACGTCAAGGGATGGCCATTCACTTCCGTTGCACCCACGAACAACTGCGTCCCCTTGGTAGGGCTACCCGTGGCGTAAAATCCATGAAACTCAAGGATAAAGATGAACTCATCGGTATGGATATCCTGCCAGCAGCCATTCTCGACACCTTAGATACAGGTACAGAAGGCGAAATGGAAGAAACCGCAGAAATGGAAGAAACCCTAGAAACCGCAGATATCGAAAATACCGAAGAAAGCACAGAAGTTGCTAACGCCAACAGCACTGGACCTTGGGTATTAGTCATTACCATGGGTGGTTATGGCAAGCGCGTTCCCGTTTCCCAATTCCGCCTCCAAAACCGTGCCGGTCAAGGTTTAACGGCCACCAAATTCAAAAACCGCAAAACCAAAGACAAATTAGCCACCTTACGAATTGTCAACAGTGACGAAGAAATCATGATGGCCACCAATCGCGGTATCATTATTCGCCAAGCGGTCAATGCCATTTCTATCCAGTCCCGATCAGCCACAGGAGTGAGAGTGCAACGTCTCGATGAAGATGATGCCATTACTGGAGTAGCAATTGTTCCCCCCGACAGTGATGATAATGGAGAACTAGAAGAAGCAGAATAGACAATTAATCAGAAACCAAATCCCCGATGTAGGGGCAAAGCATTCGGATCATAGTCTTGGGTAAAAACCAATAATTAATTGTCCGAATACTTCCCCCACATTGTGGTACAAAGACATAAAAACTGCTGTAAGTAGTTTAGAACCCAAGGAGATGATCAAACTGACACAGAAAAAGACTTTCAATCCTGTCACCAGCCACCTATTACTTATAATATCTTATACATTAATATTTATCAGTGGATTATTGATGGGGGCAACCGTCGCCCCTATTGGTGCATGGTTTTTAGCCTGGATTGCCCTTACTCCTTTATGGATAATAGTTATTAAATATACATCTAAAATAGATCATCTTACACCCCGCCCCTTACCTTCCGCTATGATTTGGGGGATTGGTTATCACGGCTTTGCCCTATCCTGGATTACAGGTATTCATCCCATGGACTGGTTAGGAGTTCCCTGGTTGCCCAGTTTAGCCATTACCCTATTTTGTTGGGCATTTATTAGCCTGTGGGGCGGAATTTTAGTCACTATTTGGGCAGCTTTGATGGTGAAGTTAGATAAAGGAAACCCTTGGTTGCGCATCCTTCTGGGTACAACCCTATGGTGCAGTTTAGAAAGTCTATGGAGTGCTGGACCCCTCTGGTGGAGTTCCCTATCTTACACCCAATCACCGCATAATCTCATAATCCTGCATTTAGGACAAATTTCAGGTCCCAATACCATCACAGCCGTCATAGTCGCCTTCAATGGTTTAATAGGCGAATACCTGACCCAAAAACCCCACCCAAAAACCTCCGCGTCCTCTGCGCCTCTGCGGTTCGTTAACTCTTACTTAATCTTAGCCACCACCCTATTAATTACCTCCCATTTGATCGGCTTTATTCTCTATAATCAACCATTACTAAACAGCCCAGATACAGCTTTAAAAATCGGCATTATTCAAGGCAATATTCCTAATAAAATTAAAGTTCTACCCCAAGGCTTACGACTAGCAATTACAGGTTATACCCAAGGATATTTAAAACTAGCTGATCAAAATGTAAAAGCCGTCCTCACACCGGAAGCATCTATACCCATTTATGCCCGTAATTTATCCCAAACGCCTTTATTAAAAGCCATTCAAGAAAAAGGTATAATCGCTTGGATAGGCGCATTTGGGGAAAGAGGGACTAGCTATACAAATAGTTTATTTACTGTCCTTGGTAATGGAGAAATTACCAGTCGTTACGATAAATCTAAACTTGTGCCATTAGGAGAATATATTCCTTTTGAAAATATTTTCGGGGCAATTATTGAACGTTTATCACCACTAGAAGCCCATCAAGTTCCTGGTCAAGCACAGCAAATTTTTGATACCCCTTTTGGTAAAGTCATTATTGGTATTTGTTACGAATCTGCTTTTGCAGAAAACTTCCGTTATCAAGCCTCTATGGGTGGGCAATTTATTCTCAGTTCTTCCAATGATGCCCATTATACTGCTGCTATGGCAAATCAACATCACGCCCAGGATATCATGCGGGCAATTGAAACCGATAGATGGGCTGTGAGGGCAACAAATACAGGCTATTCTGCTTTTGTTAATCCCCATGGACAAACTATTTGGAAATCAGAATATAACACCTACCAAACCCATGCAGAAACTATTTATCCTCGTCAAACTCAGACTTTATATGTACGTTGGGGAGATTGGTTGATGCCTTTATTGTTGATTTTGGGGTTTTTGGGGTGGGTATTTTTGGGGTTTTGAATACATTTGTTCTCTCCCTACTGACAAATTTTGTTAAAGCAGTAGTATCTATTTTCGGATTCAGACTATCGCTTAAACTATCATCTATTTTTTTACGAAGTGATGATAAAAACATGATGTCATTCCCTAGATCAGAAACTTCATCTTCATATTCATCTAAGTCTTCAATTTGATAGATTCTGGTTTGGTATTTTTCAATCAAATTATCAACAGCTTCGAGCAAGAATTTCATGTCTTTGAAAGATAAATTCATAGATAATTCCTTATTCTGGGGGAATTAGCATTTCCTTGTCCATAAAGAGTAATTGGTGTTTTGTCCATTAAGTGGCTTTTGAGTCTTGAATTTGTATAATTCTAGCGGGCAATATGACCGTACCAAAAGAGTTTAATCAACTTAATACTCAATTCCTGCTTGGGCTTTAACACCTTGATCTCGGAAAGGATGTTTAACTAATGTCATTTCTGTGACTAGATCAGCCTTTTCAATTAATGCTGGTGGTGCGCCTCTTCCTGTGAGAATTACGTGCTTGTCTGCTGGTTTTTGTTCTAAACCTGCTAATACTTTTTCAACCTCTAAATAACCTAATTTGAGGGCAATATTGATTTCATCTAAGAGAACTAATTTAAAATCAGGATTTTTAATAAATTCTAGGGATTTTTCCCAAGCAGCAGCAGTTTTATCTAGATCACGATCGCGATCTTGGGTTTCCCAGGTAAAACCTTCACCCATAGCATGAAATTCTAGTTGATTTTCCCAATGACTAAAGGCGCGTTTTTCGGCTGGTTCCCATGCACCTTTAATGAATTGAACGATCGCTACTTTATATCCATGACCAAGCGATCGCAACACCATTCCCAAGGCCGCCGTAGTTTTGCCTTTACCATGACCAGTATTGACAATAATTAAACCTTTTTCGGGTATAGCTTTAGCTATTCGTTGATCTTGAACTTCTTTCCGGCGCTGCATTTTCTGACGATACTTGTCATCAGTTTGGGATGATGATATGACCTCATCAATTAAACGAGAAATTTCTTGATCTGCTGGATCTGGATTTAATTCTTGTGGTGTATCGCTTTTCATAACCCCTGCTGATAAATAACTGTTAAGACGAAGAAAATTAAGTATAATTTTTCTACTTCGACAGATTTATTTAAATTATGATTTTCCTGTCTTTAAATAATGTTACACTAAAAACAATATGAATTTTGTTTGCTGTGATAGCGAAACGCTCCCTATTAATCGCTATGCTATTCCTAAAAACGTCTAATAAGACGGAAGATAAAGAACATTACTATAGCTGAAACAATACCAATACTTACACTCCAACCAAAAACTTCAACTCGAAATGGTAGATGTTCCGTATTTTTATAGTCATTGGGTGAAGCGAGAATGACAGCAGAGGCTATTTGACTGGTGGCTAATCCCACACCAGCGATCGCTATGGTAGTATTTAAAGTGCGATCGCTTTTTGTCTGTTCTAAATCAATAATACCTTGGATTGTACTATTGAGATTTTGTAGTAATATTAAACCAGGGCTAAGATTCTCATAATCTGCATCTACTTGAAGTTGATATTTTTGCGCGTAAATTTCACTTTCACTAAACCTTTTCAAAACTTCTAAATCACTACCTGGATATTTTTTTGCGATTTCAACTAACCTTAATTTGTAATTATATAAATTTAGCTTAATTGTGCGACTGTGATTTTCTAAAAAATTTAAAGCAATGGTATAATCAGAGAGATTAATTAAATTGTTTGTCAAAGTTGCTTGTAAATCATTTAACTTTAAATTATTAGTTTGCAATAATCGAGTTAACTGACCAGCTTTTTGAATCGCAGGTTGAACATCAACATATTCTTGTTTGAGGATACGTTTTTGATAGCGACTTTGATAATATGCCCAAACTATTTTATGACGATATTGCCACAGCTTTAAAAAATCTTGATGTAATTTCTGTACCTGTTCTCTCATTTCATCGGGTGAAACATGATCAGGAAATAACCAAATTAAGATATGTTGATTTAACTGTCGAAATTTATTCCAAAACTCTTTACCTTCTACTTCTAAATTTTGAGGATGATACCATATTTCAAAAATTTTACCTTCACCTAAATTACCTTCACCAATTAAATCTCGTTGCCAATTATAATCATTAACAACTTGAGTATAGCATTTTTGGGCTATTTCTTCTATTTCTAAATCAGTTTTAGGGCTGGTTAGCTTTCCCCATGATAACAAAGTTTGACCAATTGTTCCCGGTTGTTCTCCAATCAGTTGATTTATTTCTTTTGTGAGTTTTAAAAAAGGTTGATCATCAATATTTTGCACATCATCATTAGGTTTACCATTAGCATCTAATTTACCGGAATAATCAACTAACAATGAATAAGTATCATTAACTTGTAAAGGGTAATAATAGCCATCTAAAGGACTAGGAAAGTCTCTAGTTCTACTTTCCAGAAGTTCTATATCTTCAGCATCAAAATTTTTATATTTCTTAAATTGTGCTACTTTTTGCGGAAACTCCTTTTCATTAAGATCATTGTATATTTTTTGACAGAAATTTTCACAATTTTTATTTACTTTGGTTTCATCTTCTCCCAAACCATCTTTTAAATCATAAATAAATAAATCAATACTAGGATAAATTATTTGTTTATTCATTATTTTTGTCACCATTAATATATCCTAAAATTTTACTAATAAAACTAGGAGTAACAACTTCTTTAGCAGTAGTTACAGACTCAATATTATTAAAAACATTAATTGCTGCGTTCGTCAATTCATTAGTTGGTTTATTACTTAAAGGGTCAGGTTTTGAACCTTTATTTCGTTCACCGATAAGACCGCGAATTTTCAAGACTTCCTGTTTATAAATCTCATCTAAATCTGGATAACTTTCAGCTATTAAATCCAAACCACGAATATTGCTAGGATTTAACTCTATAGCTTTACCAATATTATTAAGTTGAGCTTGGATATTTGTCGGTAGGGATTTATTTAATTGACTGAGAGCAGTTAAAAAAGCAAATACACTGATAATATCGTTGTCTTTCATGGTAAATTTAGGAGAAGGTAGATAAAAAAAATTGGTGCTTTAATTTTATTAACATCAGTTAGGTTGGCATTTATCAAACTTTTCAATGTCTACCCTAAATAGCTGAATACATGGTCAAGAATTTTAAAATATCATGTACGACAATATCTGTAAATATCTCGCCGAGAATTTTAAAGATGATTTAGCAACATGGTTACTAGGTTCACCTATTAAATTAACAGAACTTAGCCCTACGGAATTATCAAACGAACCCATTCGCGCTGATTCACTAATATTATTACAATCGGATAATTTAGTGTTACATATCGAATTTCAAACAGATCCTAAAGATCATATACCCTTTAGGATGTTAGACTACAGAGTGAGAGGATATCGGTTATTTCCTCATAAAGAAATGCGTCAAGTAGTGATTTATTTGCGGAAAACAGGTTCTGAGCTAGTCTACAAAAACAGTTTTCAGTTAAGCAATACTTACCATGATTTTGAAGTTATCCGTCTATGGGAGCAACCAACAGAAAAGTTTATGAGCATTCCTGGGTTATTGCCATTTGCTGTGCTAAGTCAGACAAAAGATCCTACAATAGTATTAAGCCAGGTAGCACAAGCTGTGGCAGCAATTAAAGACCAACAGCAACAACGGGATATAGCGGCTGCTACCAGTATTTTAGCCGGGTTGGTGTTAGATAGAAATGTAATTAAGAAAATCTTTAGGAGTGAGATGATGCGCGAATCAGTAATTTATCAAGAAATTCTTGAAGAAGGTGAGGCCAAAGGTGAAGCCAGAGGTGAAGCCAGAGGTGAAGCCAGAGGTAAGGCTGAAACAGCAAGAAAGGTAGCTTTAAATTTGTTGGGAATTGGTATGAGTTTAGAACAAATTGCTCAAGTTACTGAATTATCTATTGAGCAGGTTCGGGCTTTGCAACAGGAGATTATCTAGCCTGAATTAAATAAGTAGGGGCAAACCCCCTGTGGTTGCCCATCCCCCTGTGGTGAAAATTAAATATGCGTTTTCTACAACCCTTGTAGAGACCTTCTATAGAACGTCTCTACATTAATTTCCGGAAATGTCTAATCTTTTACAGCATAACTGACAAGCTGAAATCATAAAACCCTTGTGGAACAGGCATCCTGCCTGTTAACCTTGTAGCTCATAACTCTAGAGAGATATAGAAGTATGACATTAACAGCCTGTAATGGTAAAACCTGCCCAATAATAAGGATTTGCATATAGTTTTTGCTGTTTTTCGGCAATAGACATTGATGGTATGGCTGTAATATATGGGCGAATAAATGGACGTAATGGTACTTCTTCTCTGGGTAGTTTGGGGAAGATTAAGTTATAAATTCTCTCTAGTTTGGCAAATGTTAAATTAGATAACCATTTTTGAGATTTTTTTAATGCCAGTGCTGGTGGGTTGCCTTTTTTTAGTTGCCAATAAAAATAAATCATAAAAAAGCCGCTAGAGTTGTCCGGTACAGTCCATAATGTACTCACAACAGTGTTCACACCTTGGGCAAGAAAGGCACTGACTAAACCTACATATTCCGCCGTGATGGTTTGTTCGTTGGTAATGGCTGTTTCACAAGCAGAAAGGGTGACAAGTTGATATTTATTTAAGTTGGGAATATTGTAAATTTCTTCTAGTGTTAATAAGTCTTTACCGCTTAATGCTAAGGCAGATTTGAGGGGATTATTGAAGTTATAAAAACCATGTCCGGTGAAGTGCAAAATACCGCGATTATTTTGCAAAGCATTGATAACTTCTTCCTTGGTGGCTTGGTTTTGGGCGAGTTGTTGAGAAATTGGGAATAGTTGATTGATGGCGGCTGATTCTATTTCCGTTTGGGGTAACATCGGATATTCATTTTCAGGGTTTTCGATGCTGAGTATGGGTAATTGATGAATTGGGGTAGGGTTGGGGTTGATTTTTTTTAAGTTAATCCCTACTTCGGCACTGGGTAAATAGGTGATGGTGAAGTTATCAGGAAAGATGGCATGGAGTGGGAATAGGTGTAAATCGCGGTGAGGAATTAAAATTAGTTGTTGAATTGGCCGATGATTTTTGGGAGTGGAGACATTCCATGAAACGTCTCTACATTCTTGCTCATTGATGATTTTGACAATGGCGGCTATGTCCAGAATTTCCCTGAGTTTTTCTAGTTTTGAGGGTAGGTGATCTTGCCAAGTGGGTTGTGCTTGTGGTAGGGAATCTTTACCTTTGCGGTGGTTGCTGTATTCTTCATTCCAGGTTTTTGTCCAGGTTTCAAATTCCTGTGAACGCTGGTTGGAAGTTTGCAGAATAACCGGTTGTTTGTTCTCGGTGAGGATGAAGGTGTGGAGGGCGTAGGGACTAAGATGCCAGTAAACTATGGCTGTGGTGGGATTGAGAAGTTGTTGGATTTGGGCTAGTTTGGGTTGATGAGGTTCGGAAGTTGAATCTTCAAGCAAATCAGGTAACAGCCAACCTAAACAGGCATTTTTGCCTTCCTCTGCTAACTCTAAGGCTGCACACCAGTTACCAGACTGCACTGCTAAATCAACGGTGAATTGTTGAAAACTTACGAATTTTAAGGTTACTTGTTTTTTCTGGATTGGGTTTTGACATTCATCTAATAATCGTCTGAATAAATCTGTTCCTATTCGTTGCAGTTCTTTTGCTTCGGTGGTTTCGCCCAAATGCAAATGGACGCGAATTAAGTTTCGTAAAACCTCAAGGCGCAATTGGGGAAAGTCTTCTACTGTCAGGAATTTGAGGGACTCGTTATAACTTTTAACGGCTTTGCGGTAATAGGTGCGGCGGTGGCGTTGGCTTAAACCCTGGAAATAGTGAGCATCACCAATATGTTGATGTAATAAACCTTGAGCTTCGGGTTGGGGACAATATTTCAACCCTTCTTCAAAACTTGCCAATTGGCCATCATAACCACGCTGGTTAAGTTGAGGATTTCTTCTAGCCACAGCACTTGATAAACTCAGGAAGGGATCGTGACCCCTTGATTGTCCAGCCGCAATGCCCCGGTTGATCCAATCATTTTGGTAATCAGGTTTAATTTGTATAGCTTGGTCATAGGATGCGATCGCCTCTTCATATCTCCCTAAATTCCCCAAGGTATTGCCCCGTCCGTACCAAGCTTGGTGGTCATCAGGTTTAAATTGGAGAGCTTGGTCATAAGATGCGATCGCCTCTTCATGTCTTCCTAAATTCCCCAAAGCAATGCCCCGGTTGTACCAAGCTTGGTGGTCATCAGGTTTAAATTGGAGGGCTTGGTCATAGGATGTGATCTCTTCTTCATACCTCCCTAAATTCCCCAAGGCAACGCCCCGTCCGTACCAAGCTTCGTGGAAATCAGATTTAAATTGGAGAGCTTGGTCATAAGATGCGATCGCCTCTTCATTTCTTCCTACTGGAGTTTAGACTAAGCCATGCAAAATGACCCAGCAGGGCTGAGTTAATCAGAGACTTAGCAAAAACATGAATAATCTTGAATATTAAACAGTAACTGATGGTTCTTTAGGTGGACGTGATACTGTTTTTTTAACAATGGGGCAGGGGTTTTTACGGTGACGTTTTTTCCCCGGTTGCCAACCAGGGGACTTTCCGCGAGGTTTGGGT
>JBJTUF010000099.1:0-5332 GCA_046080565.1 Cuspidothrix sp.
CGAAATTTTTTTAAGGAAGTACGTTTCATATTGGTGAGTAAGAGTAGGTGATTCTTCTCTTAGCTTCTGCCAAAAGGGGGACTGTATTCAATCAGACTCCCTTTTTTTTCTTGAACATCACCGATTTAGTCTAAACTCCAGTTAGAAAGCCAGGTGTTATTAGAGTTAAGCACAACATATTCTTTACAGAAACAGGTTGACAAATCAATTGAATTATGTGAACAAACTTTGGCTATTGCTCAACAGATAAAAAATAGTGAATTCAAAGAATTAGGTATTGAAACAGAAAGAATAGCCCTCATACAATTAGCAGTCAATTATGAACTTCAAGGAGATGTACAACAGGCGATAAAATATCGACAGAAAGATTTGGCAATAGCCCGCACACTTAAAGATTTCCTTAGAGAAGGACAGGCTGTTTATGATCTTGGTAATCTTTTCTCAGGGCAAGACAACTATATCCAAGCTATTGATTATTTTCAGAAGAGTGTAGAAATTGGAGAAAAAAACAATAATTTTATATTGCATCTACAATCTTTGCGAGCATTAGAAGTTACTTATTTTGGATTAGGAGATTTTGGGACAGCAATTAAATATGCTGAAAAAACTGTAAAAATAGTAAAGGAAACTGATAATTCACAGCAGGATAAGTTGAATTTATCTACTCTAGAAAAGAATTTCATTGGAGTATTATACCAGCAATCTTTATCTTTGTTGGGTACTGCTTATCTATTTGACAATGCCAGCCACGAAAAAGCGATTGGAAATTTCCAACAAAATTTAGAATTTGCCAAAACTATTCCCAGCAGTAATAACCAAGTTACAGCTTTAGTCAGTGCTTACCTGAATTTAGGAAATGCCAATTATTTTATAGGAAATTATGACAAAGCTATAGAGTATTATGAAGAAGCTTTGGCTATTCAACGGTCAATTAAAGAACCGCAGTTTGAACGAATAAACCGTCAGATAGAAGGTAGTAATCTACAAGCATTAAGCTCAGTTTATGCTTCTAAGGGAGATATTAAAAAATCGGTTAAATATGCTCAAGAGAGTTTAGCGATCGCGCAGGAAGACAAGAATATTTATGGAGAAGCTGGTGCTTTAGGGAACTTAGGACGGGCGTTGTTTCTGGCTGGTAATTTACCGGAAGCAGAAAAAACACTTCGAGAAGCAATTAAGTTATTTGAATCAGTCAGAACAAAACTAGGCGAAAAAGATTTACAAAAAGTTTCATTCTTTGACATCTACACAGATGTTTATGAATTGCTACAACAAGTATTAATTGCACAAAATCAGTCGATAGCAGCTTTAGAAATTGCTGAACAGGGTAGAGCAAAATCTTTTTCTGAGTTATTAGTATCTCGTACAAGATTGACAAAAATTCCTGGCACATTATTTAACCTTGAGCAAATTAAAAAAGTTGCCAAGCAGCAAAACGCTACACTCATTCAATATTCGATTATTTACAACTCTTCTCAAGCATTAGTTCCCGCTAGAATCAGAGGTTTACAGCCTAAACAAGAATCAAAACTCCTAATTTGGGTTGTTGAGCCTACAGGGAAAATAGAGTTTCGTTCTGTTGACCTCAAAAAATTCACCTCTCTAGCAAACCTTGTTACTAGCAGCCGTCAGTCTATTGGTGTTAGAGGACGTGCAAGTATTGAGGTAGAGCGTGTAGTTGATGGAGCCAACCAGAAAAAACAATTACAGCAACTCCATAAATTACTGATTGATCCCATCGCTGACATTCTACCTAAAGATCCAAACTCTCGTGTAATTTTCATTCCTCAAGGTCAACTATTTCTAGTGCCTTTCCCCGCCTTACAAGATACTGATGGTAAATATTTGATTGAGAAACATACAATTCTGACTGCGCCAGCAATTCAAGTTTTAGATTTAACTCATCAACAAAGCCTTAAACCAAACCCTGCAAATCTACAAGCGGTATTGGTTGTGGGTAATCCTACTATGCCGAAAGTTATTACAGGTGATGTAACTCAACAGTTGCCTAGCTTGCGTAGTGCAGAAACGGAAGCAACAGAAATTGCTAAATTATTTAAAATTAAAGAGATTAAGGCGTTTATAGGCAATAAAGCCAAGAAATCTGCTATCTTGCCACTTTTACCCAAAGCACGAATTATTCATTTAGCAACGCATGGGTTACTAGATGACTTTTTGGGATTAGGTGTACCAGGAGCGATCGCCCTTGCTCCTTCTGGCAATGGTGAACTCAACGATGGCTTACTGACTGCTAGTGAAATTTTAGACCTGAAGCTAAATGCCGAACTAGTTGTTTTAAGCGCTTGCGACACAGGAAGGGGAAGAATTACAGGTGATGGGGTAATTGGTCTATCCCGTTCTCTAATTAGTGCTGGTACGCCTAGTGTTATCGTTTCGCTGTGGTCAGTACCTGATGCACCAACGGCAGAATTGATGACAGAATTTTACCGCAACTGGCAACAACGCAAACTCGATAAAGCCCAAGCATTAAGACAAGCGATGCTAACCACAATGAAACAGCATCCTAACCCCAAAGATTGGGCAGCATTTACACTGATTGGTGAGGCAGAATAATTATAATCTCTCTTTTTGTGCGCTTATGATTGATTCTCGCTTAGAAAAGGCAATAAAACGTTATAAAAAAGCAATTGAGCAATTCCAGACTACTATTGATGCTTCTGTTTCTAATCAATTAGCAAATTCTCAGGTCGTTGTGGATGCAGATCAAACAACTCAAAAAGAATCATCACCAAAGCAACTGACACCAATACAAATTTTCGAGGTATTAACAGCGCGAGATGAAGTCCAAGCAGCACTAGCAGATACTACGCAGACTTCGGGAGAGAGTTTAGCGGCGATCGCCGAACTTGATAAAATACTCCAAGAAAATGCAGAAGCGATCGCCACCACCCGTGGAACTGCTGATTGGCAAACCAACTTTAACCTTCCCAAAGAAGCTTGGTGGTGGTTATTGCAACCTGAAAAAAATCCGCATAAATTTTGGGATCAGTTTGATTGGTTTTGGAGTACTGTTTCTATATCTTCACTAACTATTTCTCTGGGTTTAGTCGCAGATATTTCCTCGCGGTTTCTCACAGGTGGGCCTGATACACTAGGCGCACTGGCAGTCACTACCCAGAGTATCTTGACTTTGCTGACTGCTGGTGGCGCACTTACCCTAGCAGGACAGGAAGCTTATAAACGCACACTTAACAGGTTAAAAATACCCGAACGATTTTGGCATGAAATTAGTGCAGGTTTTTCATTCCTATTAGTAATTGGATTATTAGGCCTGCGGCTATCTCTGCCCCAAATTGCCACCCAGTACAATAAATGGGGTCTCAAAAACTACAAAGAAGGTGACTGGGGAAGTGCTGAAGAGAATTATCAACGAGCAATCAAACTCAATCCTGATGATGCCCTGGCTCACTTTCGCTTAGGTGTACTCTACGAAGAATTGCAAAAACTCGATCTCGCCCGTGCTGAATACCAAATTGCCGCCCAAGATAATATACCCGATGCCGTCAATAATCTATCTCGTCTTTACATTCTCAACAAAAACTATCCTGCTGCGGCTAATTTGTTGTTAAAAGCATTGGCTGCTGAACAGAAGTTAAAGCCTAGTGTAGAGACTAAACACGCTTTACTCAAAAATCTAGGTTGGGCAAGGCTAATGCAAGGTCATTACCCAGATGCAGAGGCAAAACTATTAGAAGCAATTGACTTACAACAATCCAAGAAACTTACAAAAAATATTGCCGCCCCTCACTGTCTATTAGCACAAGTTATGGAAGCTCAAAAGGATAAGAAAGGCGCTTTAAAAGAATGGGAAAATTGCAACCAATTTGCTGATATTGCTTCTAGTACTGATGAAGACGGTTGGGTGATTACTGCTCAAAAACGCTTGACAGAACAGGAGAATAAGAAATGAATAGCTTGAATTTAACTTGCAACAAATTAGTATTAGGGGTAGTAGTGTTGGGGATGGCAAAAACTGCAATTGCTCAAGGTCAACCAGCAATAGTCTACTCAGCTAGAATTGAATCTACAACAGGTAAAGTATTACTCAAACGTCCTGACTGGTCAAATTTTCGACCTGTTTCTGTGGGAACAGAATTAAATCAGGGAGATCAGATCAAGCCTGATAAGGGTGTCAGGGTGAGAGTAGTTTGCCCTAATCTCTCCAAACCATTTGTTCCCATAGGAGTGCCATCAGGTTTAAAAACAATCTGTCCTGTTTGGCAAGCAATCATCTCTAAAGCACCTCCACCAACGGGGACTCTAGGCGGTAATAATCCCCTGATTCCCTATTTAATTATTCCTCGCCATACCCTACTGTTGAAAAACACTCCTACTTTCCGTTGGAATGCGGTGCCTAAAGCAACGCAATATACAGTAACTTTACAGAGTCCCACAGGAGTAGTGTGGCAAAAGCAGGTCAAAAACAATTCTCTAGTTTATCCTGGTTTACCTCCATTACAACCAGGAACAAATTATTCATTAGTTATTAAAGCCAATACTGGCAAAACATCTCAAGACGAAGGCACGTCTAACCTAGATTTTAGGGTGCTACGTAAATCTGAGGCAACAGCTATCCAATCTGAAGTAACTAAAATAACTAAATTAGGATTAAATGAACAAGTAACTGCTCTAATGCTGGCAAATCTTTACAGCCGCTACACTTTACCGCAAGATGCAATTCAAGCCTATGATCTGACTACTGATACCTTCAAAAGCTATAACTTGAGTGCAGATGCGATCGCCACCTTAGAAAATTTAGTCAAAACAGGTCAGCAATCAACAATAGTTTATCGCTCATTAGGCGATATTTACTGGCAAACTGGATTAGCCCAAAAGGCAGCCGATAATTATCTGATGGCTATCAAACTTGCCAAAGACAGTGAAGACTTAGAAGCACAGACACTAGCTTTATTTGCTTTAGGTGAAGTCTATGCTGCCACAGATGATAACAAGCAAGCAATTAACTGGTACTCTCAAGCCATGAATGGATATACTTTGCTAGGTGATACTAGACGTGCCAATTTTTTAAAGCGGCAAATAGAAAGCCTCAAACAACAATAGCCTCTCTTGCTCAAACTTTGAGAGCGAAAAATTTTGGGGGATCAGGGGTGGATAATGATACTGTTGGCGAAACATTACTTAACATTAGACAGAGGGGATTTTCGGTGTAATCCATCACTACATAAATTAATTTTTCATCAGCAAAATATGTTTCTAAGAATTTTTTGACAATGGGAAACCAGATTTCCTCAATTGTTAGGTTTGGTAAAGATAAAAATCTCTGGATTTTTCTTTTTCTACTTTCAAATTT
>JBJTUF010000100.1:0-25481 GCA_046080565.1 Cuspidothrix sp.
CATTTTACCCGTAGGACTAAACTCAATCTCATCTGCTATATATACACTTTTCACAGCTACAGATTGAATTTGAGACAGTTCTCGAGGTTTTTTGACAGTTGTTAAATTCACCTTAGCTTGTCCTCGCTGGGAATTCACCAACTCAAAAGCCTCAAGTGGAAGATTTGACCATACAGTTTGTATGGCTTTGCTATTATCCTCACCTCTAATTACTAATTTACCCGTAGCAGTGTAAACTAAAGAGTCCTCCTCTTTCCTAAAAACTACCTGCTGTACTTGGGTAACGGGTAATGATTTAGAAGTTCTACCATAGGAAAACTCAATTTTTTGTCCTTTGGAGTCAAATGCTGTAACTTTAGCAGTCATAGAATTGCCATTTTTGAGCTTGATATCGGCTTTTGTTGGTAATGCTAAGGGTATGGGCGAATTATTGACTTTTTTCTTTACTTTTCCTGAAGTTTGAGCTAATTGTATATTGGCGGTAACTGGTTTGAGGTTTTCTGTCATTCCCACCAAGGCCAACACCAATACAAAGCTGAATGTTTTGAGGATAACCTTCATATAGTTATGGATGAGTATTAACACAGAATTCAAGTACACTAAAAACGGCTCAATTATTTGATTGTGTGGGTAGGGGTTTAGCAGTGCTAAACCCCTACAAATATAGGTTTTCCGTGATTTCGTCTCTTAACCGTGTTTAGTATAAGTTGTTGCTACTTTACTATAAAATCATCTATAACCGTCGAAATTCCTAAATTTTACAAAAATTACTATGCCAGCAGATCCTCAAAATTCCCCCAATATTAATCTCCTGTCTAATTTTGCTGGACTGGTAGGAGTTTTAGCTATTTTCGTGTATTTTATTGGTTGGATATATCGCTGGGCTTATTTTGGCTTTTTTGCCTTAGAACTTAATACTCTAAATTTACCTCAAGAGTCTTTTTTAATAGTCCCAATACAAATTATATTTGGTAACTTTTGGATATTTATTCGCGCTACCATAGCCCTAACTTTAACCATAGCTTTTATACAACTTACATTTTGGATAATTTCGCCACATCCAAATATTCCCAACCAGCCAAATAGAACCCAAAGGCTGCTTGAAAAAATTTATAATTTTCCATTACTTAAAATTTTACGTTCTTTGGCTCAACTTATCCCCCAATCCTTACGTCAAGAAATCATAGTTGTAATTTGGATTTTAGCTTCATTATTTTGGTTGGGACGTTTTCAAGGTTTAGCTGATGCTTATCGAGATGCCGTTAATAATACTTCCACCAGACCAATAGTTACCCTTGTCACGGCTAAAGATAAACTACCTTTGAGACGTAATTTAGATGATGTATTAATTAATCCTTCTTTAAAAGATTCTCATATTATTGGAGATGTGGAACAGTTTAAAAATATTGTTGGTCAAGAAGCAAATGATTTAACAGATCCTAAAAACCCAATTATTTGGCGGTTATTAATTGAAAGTAATGGTTGGGTTTATCTATTTCCATCCATGCCGCCTGGATCACAATTTAATCAACGTCCTCCAGTATTGGCAATTAACACAGGAGATGGTGGAGTACAATTATTAATTCTCAGCAAATAGAAAGTTTCCTAGTTTAATTAAGTGGATATTGCTTGTGCTATTTTAGTCTAACTTAGGCTCAAAAATTTAGCTTATAGTTCTGGTCAAACCATTTATCAAATCAAGTATTAGCCTTTGCGCGGAGCGAACGGAGGCGATCGCTTGTACCAGGTGCATAAGTCCTATTATCCAGCAACCTTTTTAGCTCCTTTGTCGCCCCCTCAACTAAAGATCAGCACTTATCAGAATAACTTGTATAATAAAACTATTTAACCTGTCACCCCTTAACTAGCATGACAACTAGCGAAACGATGAACCAAGTGGACTACCTCCGCATCAGTTTAATTGATCGCTGTAATTTCCGTTGTCAATACTGTATGCCAACAGGTACAGAATTAGATTATCTTCTCAAACAGCAATTGTTAACTGATGAAGAACTATTAACCCTCATTCAAGAAGTATTTCTCCCTGTTGGTTTTACTCGCTTTCGTTTAACTGGTGGTGAACCTTTACTCCGTTCCCAGATAGTTGACTTAGTAGAAAAAATTGCCCATTTTCCCCAAACCCAAGACTTAGCAATGACAACCAATGGGTTTTTACTCGCTCCCATCGCTCAGAGTTTATATAATGCAGGATTGAGAAGAATTAATATTAGTTTAGATTCCCTTGATTCACACATATTTGAACAAATTATTGGTAATAATGGCCGTGGACGTTGGCAGCAAGTATGGGAAGGTATTCAAACCGCTTACAATGTAGGATTTGACCCATTAAAATTAAATGTAGTTGTCATTCCTGGTGTCAATGACCATGAAATCTTAGATTTAGCAGCTTTAACAATTGATAAACAATGGCACGTCCGATTTATTGAATTTATGCCCATTGGGAACGGAGACTTATTTAACGATCGCGGTTGGATATCTTCCGCAGATTTACGTCAATCTATCCGTGAGCGTTGGGGCTTGACAGAATCCCAAATACGTGGTAATGGACCTGCTGATGTCTTTCAAATTCCTGGGGCGAAGGGAACACTAGGTTTTATTAGTCAAATGTCAGAATGTTTTTGCGATCGCTGTAACCGAATGCGACTCAGTGCCGATGGTTGGTTACGTCCTTGTTTATTAAACGAAACCTATCAAATTGATTTAAAAACACCGTTACGTGCTGGTGTTAGCACTAAACAATTACAAGAAATAGTGCAAGCAATATTAAATATCAAACCAGAAATCAACTTTAAACAACGCGACTCTGGTACTGTCGGCACATATACCCGTACCATGTCGCAAATAGGCGGTTAGTCAGTTCAGCGAATTTTAGATTTTAGATTTTAGATTTTAGATTTTAGATTATAGATTCCAAGAAAAACAATTCCAATCCAAAATCGTAAATCCAAAATCCAAAATTGTCCTACGCTTGACGTGAGTAGTATTCCACAACTAGTAGTTCATTAACTTGTAGAGCTACCCATTCTCGCTCAATTACACCATTGACTTTACCAGCCAATTTGGTTTTATCAAACTCTAAATGACTAGGAAGGTTAGCTAAACCGGGATATTGCAAGTTAGCTTCTACCAACTTCTTAGAAGCTTCTCTATTTCTCACAGCAATTTCTTCGCCAGGACGGCACTGATAGCTGGCAATATTTACTACCCGACCATTAACAGTTACGTGTCCATGGTTTACCAATTGACGGGCGGCGGGAATAGTGGGAGCCATACCCATACGGAAAATGGTATTATCCAGGCGCATTTCTAGAAACTGCAACAATACCTGTCCTGTAGAACCAGATACTCGTCTAGCTTTACGGACATAGCGGAGCATTTGTTTTTCGGTTAAACCATAATTCAAACGCAGCTTTTGCTTTTCCTCCAAACGGATAGCATACTCAGAGCGCTTTTTACGGTTTTGTCCATGTTGACCAGGAGCGTAAGCACGTCTAGCACTCTTGCGAGTTAAACCTGGCAATTCGCCTAAACGACGGACAATTCTGAGGCGAGGTCCTCTATATCGGGACATGAGTTTCCTTAATTAATCCTTCTTAAATTTTATTCAGAACTACTATTATGGCATAGTTCCCATAAGGATAGACATTTTATCTCTAAATTGTCTTTTCTGACAGGAAAAAAGTCTAATCATTAGGGAACAGGGAACAGGGAACAGTATTTATCTTGACTCTTGCCTCTTGCCTCTTGCCTCTTGCCTCTTGCCTTCTGATAGGGAAGCGTGGCGTTAGCCATACTCCTGAACTCCTAGCTTCCCATGTTAACATTCAGGAACATCAATCCGTATCATCTTAGTTAATGCGAGTTATTATGATCTCCACAGGCAAAAAAAATTAATATCTTTGGGAACAAAAAAACCATTTATTCCTTCAGAGCATTTACAGCACCATTTATAACTTCATCTGGCTTACTAACCAGTAGTTTGCCCAGCATGGCAGTTACCGATTCCTACCGAAACGATTATCGAGCTTGTGCTGCTCAATTATTGAGCGTAGGTATAACAGGAACAGCCGCATCTCAAGGGCGTGCTAATGCGCTCCAACCTAGAGAATTATCCTCATGTGTAGCAAAAATTCATAAGCTGACACAAATCACACCTGTGGATGCCCTTTCTGCCTGTCAACAGGCTCGCCGTCCACAGGATCTAGCAACCTGTGTAGTTAGCATTAGTAAAAGTTATCAGGGATCAGCAAACCCAGCTACCTTAACATCCTGCGGTCGCAGTTTATTACCAGTAAGCTTTGCTGAATGTGTGGTTGGTTTGCGTCGTGCAGTTGATTTAACTGCCACTCAGGCATTAACGACTTGTATTGATGCCAGTGAGGGATCTAGGGGTTTTGGTGCAGTGTCTACTCAGTCATTGGGTTTGAATCCCAATCGTTAAAAATACATCACCTATCAACTCCTGTGAGTAAATAGATTTCATAATTGTAGGGTTGGTGAGGATGCCACCCTACACAATGTCCGAATTGTATTTTCTATTCATCTTTGTTACCAAAAACCATTTGTAATATCATTGGTACTCCTCCTTCTTGGTGATATTTATCACCCCAAGAGCGAATAATTTCGTCTAATTCCTCCATTGCTGGCTCAATCCAATCAGCTGGAATATCAAGTTCTTCAACGGCCCGCATTGTATTTGGTTTCCGATCTGCCCAATATTTCATCATCCGAAAATAGCGAGCGGTATCTTCTACCATTGTGTAGGTGCGTTCTTGATCGTCAGCAGGAGCGTAGAAGGGACGAGTCAGAGCATAGAAGGGCATTCCCCAAGGACAATCAATCCGTGTTACCGTGCCTGAATAGAGTAAACGGCGCTTGATATGTTCCGCCAGTGCTTCACTTAGGGGCATCTGATGACTAGGGGGTAAGTCTTCCTGCGATCGCTTATGGAGAAAGTCAATTAAATCCATAAACTCAAAGGAGGTGACTAATTTGGCATCAGGAAGATTTTTTGGTAATTTCTGCTCAATTTGTTTTTTCTCTTCACTGGTTAAACTCGTACCTGGTACACGGGATCTTCCTGGTTGCCAAGGATATTTTTCTATCCAGACATAAGGAAGTTGGATCAGATATCGAGGTTCTTGAGAACCGAGCATTTTTAGAAGTTTGCCCTCAGTTAAAGCTTGTCTAACTTCCTCGACAATAATTTTAACTCGTTTCGGCTCAAGGTGATGCAAATGCCCTGTCATGCGTAGGTTTTGTCCCTGCTCTAGATAGGTCATGTAAATTGCACACTTGGCTGCTGTTGCGGCTGCATCTAGAAATGCTCCATGCCTGTGGCCACTGGTACGCATGGCACTAAAAGCCAGATAAAGCATGATCTGATCCATCGCACTAGGGCCAAGACGTTTGATCAGATCTATGTCGTTGGTCATATTCTACAGACAAATGAATGGCTCGTTGACAAGTGTGATATGCAAATCAAATTACTAATTATACACCCAATGGGACAAAATATCTTAAATGAAAACCTAAAACTGTTTGTTGACTCGGAAAGTTTTAGGTGGTAAATGTTCTGGGTGTCAATTGATGATTTGTTCCATCGGACTCACTAACCCCTCTCCCTGGTATAACTTCAAAGCCTTATATACTCAGGGTATTGGGATGCAGAGGAACTAGGGTAGATGGACTAAGGTAAAATGATTTGAATATTATATCTAAAGTACAAGTATAACTGTCTATTCCGAAAATATCTATATATTTTGCAATATTTTGCAAAAAATTTTTTCTATTTTTTTGTGGCGATATATTTTATACTAAATTTTCCCTATTTCCCCTGTGTCCCCGGTCTGTTTATTTAGATGGTTGTGGCTGATTAGCTGTTTTTTTCCAGCTCAGAATGGCTGCACCAACAGTCACTAACATAATTCCCATAATTTGTACAATCTGTAGAGATTCTTGCAACATAACCCCAGCAAAAATTACGGTAAAAATTGGCACTGTAGCCCCAACCAAAGAGGAGATAGGACTGCCAAGTTTACGGATGCCAAAATTATTAAATAAGTAACCACATAAGGTCAGAACTCCTAAGATAAAGGCACTGAGGATCAGTTCTAGGATGTTAGATGAACTAATTGCTAAACCTAAATTACTGGGTAAAGGGATTATTAAGCAGATAAAGCTTAATAACAACATGGTAGTAAAGTGAATTAAAGTTAAAGAGACGGGATGTAATTTGAGTTTAGTCGCACATATTCTAGTGAAAATCACATACATGGCAAATGCTATCCCGGACATAATAGCTGTGATGCTACCCAAGGAAGTATTATTCACTCCGACTGTTTGACCAGCTAAAACTAATAATTCACCACAAAAAATTGTTGCCATTGCCCCAGTGGCAAATAAATTAGGACGCTCCTGAAATAGAAACCATGATAGGAAGACACTCATCACGGGATAGATAAAGAATAGAGCGATCGCCATCCCTGTACTAACATCACCCAAAGCAACATAAATTAGTACCTGGGATAAAAACAACAGTCCACCGCTAATAATTGATAAAAATAACCCCTGTTTGGTTTTTTGCTGTTGAGGAGTTGCCTTTCCTCGTAACCCAGCAAATAAATTTTCTAGTTCTTGCCAAATAGGAGGATGTAATATAGGTGATAAAAGTAGCATTAACGGCACAACAACTAATAGACGTAGCATCAAAATCAAAAAAATATTCCCCAAAGTGGGAAAGATTAACTGCTGTGTAGGCAATCCACCCATAGGATTAGAAGCAGTATAAAATATTGCTTTAATCGCCACGTTGTAAAGAGATGAAACCACTGTAGACAAACAAATCAAGAGGAAGCCTGTCTGTAACTGTGATGTGCCTGATCTTGGTTGTCGGGAACTTGTTTCTGGTCTAGAAACTATTTTTTGGTTGGGAATAGTTTCTTGTCTAGAAGTAGTTTCTTGTCTAGAAGTATTTTCCCGTCTTAATTTTGGGGCTGGACGTTTTCCCGTAGGTGCATTGGCAGTCTCAAACAGACGTGGTTCTGGCTTTGTTTCTGTTTGTGCTAAGGATGGAGCAGCTAAGGCCTGAGAAGTCAAGACAGACTCCAATGGAGAAGTTTCATCTTCTGTGGTAATTTCTGGTTCAGAGAAAACAGTAACTTCAGGGGTTTTATCTTCTATAACTATTTCCGGGTTGGGAACAGAAACAACTTCAGGAATTTTATCTTTTATGACTATTTCCGGGTTGGGAACAGAAACAACTTCAGGAATTTTATCTTCTATGACTGTTTCTGGGTTGGGAACAGAAACAACTTCAGGAATTTTATCTTCTATGACTGTTTCCGGGTTGGGAATAGAAACAACTTCAGGGGTTTTATCTTCTATGACTGTTTCCGAGTTCGGAACAGAAACAACTTCAGGGGTTTTATCCAAAGGTAGAGATAATATGACTCCTTTAACTGTTTTAGAATCAGCCTCTGGGGATGACTCAGAAATTACACCAACGGGTTCAACAACGATTTTGGATGGGGATTTTTCTGCATTCCCATTTTGATAATTATCTGTGAGTTGTAAAACTGTAGGTGCGCCTCCTGTAATTACCTTGAGAGAGTTAGTATCTTTATTTTTTTCCAGTTCACCACGTAGACGATTGACAAATTCCGCCAATATTACTTCGCCTTGTTGTTGCTGGTTATACATACGCGACAACTGGCTAGAAAGATCACCTTGATAGTTTTTCAGTTCTTGTAATAGAGAACTAAAAGCAATGGTCATACTATCATCCAGGCTATCTAGCATCCTAGAGACATTCTGAGCAATTTGATTATTCGTATTATGATTTACTTGATCATTTTGTAGTGGATCTTGATCCGATAAGTTCTCCTCAACGGCTTGAGTCGCTAAAGTTTTGAGTGAGGATTGTAATTGAGAAGATATATGTTTAGCTAACACTTCTGCTAACTGGCGGATTAACACCTGCTGTTCAGTGATTTGTCGTGATTGCTGTAACTGTTCTTTTTCCTCAATTAGTTTTTGGATATCATTAGATAGTCGGTTTTTTTCAGTTTCTAAGCGTTTCACATCTTCTTGTAACGACCTCAGTAGATTTTGTTGAAGCTTTTCTAAATCTTCAACTACATCCCATAGAGCATTTTCGGCGGCTCTAGATAGCTCACCTCTAATACGTGGATTTTCTGGTCGCTTCTCAAATCGCCCCATCAGTTTCTAGCCTCTAACACCTTGATGATTAAGTCATTGCCCCGCATAGCGGAATCAACACTTATATTCAGTTTCCTGGAGAAAAAACTCAGAAACTGAATGATTTTACTGAAATTATGAATTTAATTAAGCTATACAAGATTATTACCTATCATTATTTCAAAAAATGATAGTAAAAATTCAGGATACAGGACACAGAATGAATCAGATTTTTGGAGTTATTGCTGATCATTGACAGAAAAACAGGGTTCTGGAAGATTATCCTAGCAACACATATTCTGACTTCTGATTCAGTGACTCGGTGAATTCTTACAAATAATAGTTCTAAAAGCCTGACAAATGAATACCTAACTACAAGCATCAAATCAGTGCAGAATGTATATTGCTTGATAGTTTTTATCATCATTAGAGACTATTGATGATGTCTCTTTCCTCTAAACTATTGTAATGAATGAGCCGAAATTATGCAAAAGGCAAAAGGCAATAGGTAGAGGCCGTTCCCCCCTACTTCCCCTAGTCCCTACAGGTTAGAAGTGCCAAAAAATAGCCATAATGCGAAAAATGGTCGCACTGAGGGCTGCACTGAGGGGGACTGTAATTACCCAAGCAGCCGCAATATTTTGGATGGTGGCAAATTTGATAGATTTGATATTTTGTACCAGGCCAATGCCAACAACACCACCGACGAGCGCGTGAGAGGTGGAAACAGGTAAACCAAGACGGGAAGCCAGTAATATTGTAATGGCTGTGGCCAGTTCGGCACAAAAACCGCTACTAGGTTCTAGGGAAATAATATTTTCGCCGATGGTGGTAATAACTTTTTTACCCCAAACTGCTAAACCTGCCACAATTCCTATCGCACCAAGAACAAGAATCCTTATAGGAATGATTAGTTGATCATGGGGGACTTGATTATATTGATGGATATAGGAAATGACTACCAGGGGAGCGATCGCATTACCAACATCATTAGAGCCATGGGCAAAGGCCACAAAGCAAGCACTCAAAACTTGAAATTTGGCAAATATACCTTGAAGGGGATTTTCTAGAGGATAATTGGCCAATTGTCGCCAACTCATCAGAGTGAGACCAATGGCAGCTATACCTCCGATTAATAGAGTGATGTCATGGAGAGGAATATGCCATTTACCCTCTGTGACTAAAAACTGGCTCAGAGGTTGAGTCAGTGTGGGGAGAACGATAATCCCAAAAACGCTTAATAGTAATGTACTTAACCAGGGAATCCATTCTTGTAGTTGTTGAACAGGATGGGGTTGGTTAAAAATCCAATGTTGAATCAGGCTATAAAGAACGGCAGCGATCGCTCCACTGATGATTGGTGTTAAAATCCAACCAATGGTAATTACACCAATAGAAGACCAATCTATCGCCTGTACTCCTAAAGCTACCCAACTAAAACCAGCGATCGCCCCCACAATAGCATGAGATGAAGACACAGGTAAACCTTTGGCTGTAGCAATCTGTAGCCAAATTCCACCAGATATAAGGACTGTGATCATCCCCATAATTAGAGTTTGTGGTGTATCAGCAAATAAAACTGGGTTAGCAATTTTTGTCCCCAGAGTAGAAGTTACCTCTTGTCCAAACAAAACAGCACCCAGGAACTCTAACATCCCAGCAATAATAATGGCTTGTTTGAGGGTGATTGCCTTAGAACCGACTGAAGTTCCCATCGCATTAGCAACATCATTTGCACCCAAATTCCAGGAGACATAGAAGGCTAAAAGGGCGACTATCGCGGTTTGTATGTCCATAAATTGACAATTTTTTTATAACTATCACACCTTGATCAGAGGTGAAAACTGGCTATCAACGTTTTATATTCTCCATTGTTTTTGATCTAAAAATTGCCGCGAGTTGGTTATCTCGACAGGGTTTTAACAAAACTTTATTGTATATAGCTTTAGCCAGGATGATAAGGACATTATTAATCTTTAAGACCTACTCATACCAAGAATTTCACTCTTGCCTCTTCCCTATTGCCTTCTGTAATAGATATAGGGAGAATGATCAGTCCATAGTTAATCCTGGAATTTAGCCACAATTCACTCTCATCCCAAATCCCAACTCACAGGTTATTACCATATTCTCCAAGCACAACTCCGAGTCATAGAAGTTACTTGTGATCATCGATGGATACCAATCAAGTTAGTAGAGTGTAGACCATGGCTATAGTTCAGGCTAACTCCTTTGTGTAGATCATCTTTATTGGTATAGATTCATCCCCAATCATTGGTAGCAAGTCAATCAATAAATTCCAAATCCAGGTTGATAAAGCTGTAGTCATTTTTGATTAGGAGATAATTGATTCTTAAAACCTCTAATCATACCTGGGAATTTCACTCTTACCTCCTGCCTTCCTTATTCCAGCCTGATATTTACCAGAAGCGATGATCTCAGGGATTATAGTACGTGTATCAGTGATTAAATCACCAATACACGCCAAGGCTGGAGAAATTACTGGACGTTTTGATGAAATACTTAACAATTTTCGAGAGATGAAGTGCTGTAACTGTCTATATGTCTAGCAGAGAAATTGAAATACTGATAGCTTAAGTCTTAACGAATAAGCCATAATACTGAGGTAAAGATATAGTTTGTGGAACTATCTATATCTGGTATCAGTAAAAGAGAAATTTTCAACAGTCTAATCAAACAAGTGTAGTGCTGTAACTGTCTATCTCGATATTAGAAGTGGTGTGCAGGATGTGAAATATCCAACCATCCGGTAATATTATCTGTGAGTTGGTAGCTATGAATGACCAACAATTAAATAACAGAACCGCCATTGCCAAGATATCCATCTAAGCCTCTGCGACCACTACCTCGATGAGGATTGGGCTTTTCAGGTTGATTGGGGCTAGGTTTGGAATTATCAGCAACTAATTGCTGAGAATTGGACTTAGCCATCAATAATGCGGAAAAACGAGTCTGTACTGCTTCGCAGTTAAAAGCTAAGGAGCCAAATACCAGACTCGATACTAGAAGTGAAATGGCAGCACGCATAGTAGATGTCTATTTTAGAACTCTCTACTTCACTAATACTTAACTTTAAGATGGTTGTCCGGAAAATTTGGAAAAAAGTATTTTATTTTACGGAATAAAAGTTAATTTTATACTGCTTCAAAATATTCAACAAGTAACCAGTTTCCAGAGAAATTTGGCCGCCCCCAAATCTTGAGCATTGTTTCTGAAGGTAAAGCTTGTAATTGATGATCTATATGGGGTAGTAATGTCACAATCTGCCAATTTGCCGTATTTAAATTGGTGTTTTTTGTAATATTAAATTGATAATTTTGCTCACCTAGTCGTTGGAATTTGCCGATAAAGCAGTCGAGGTTTAATTGATACTCTTCCTCAACCGAAATATTAGGGCAATAACCATCGTTGGAATAAGCTTTTGGGAGGTCTAAATAATAATTTTGCCAGTGCAACCAATCAGGATGATTAGTTAATAAGTTAAACAAAGGAACAATTGCGGCAGGTGCATAGTCGTCTGTCAATAATGCAGTCTGCAAACTCTTCACTGGTAAATCCCTGGGCTGACATTCTAACACAACACACAGAGAAGCTGCCATACCTGCTGCTTGACCGATGCCCATGACTATAGGTTGAAGTCTGGTTGCTCCATTTGCAATATGAGAAACGGAAATGTTTTTTTCACAGACTAACAAACCATCTGTAGTGGTAGGAATCAGACAGCGATAAGGAATAGTAAAGGGTGTTCCTGTCCATCTTCCACCCCAACGGATGGATTTAGGTTGCAGTGAAAACTCAACACCGGGGTAATGGTGATCGTTGGCATAGTTTCCCATAGCGATCGCATCATCATGTAGTGATGCTGCTTTACCATTTGCTACAGGTAAAATATCCTGTTCACAAACTGTGGTTATCCCGATGAGACGGCGACTTTCCCGATAGTAGGGATGGAGGGCAAAAGCCGAATTACCATGGGGAAAGACATTTTCTGCTAATCCGTAACGCCTACCAATTTCGTTTTGAATGAAATGGGCGAAATTTTGACTGTGCCAAAAACATTCTTGCACAAACTGCCCCTTTTTGACATCCGTATCTATCAAGCGATTGGCATTTTGGCAGTAGTCATTGCCAGCAATAGGCCAGTTAATCATCAATCGCCCTTGTGGTAAGCGCCCATAGTTCAAAAATTTTTCTGCACCATAGTTATCCCACGCTCCTGCAAACTTGGATGGATTATAATTCGGCGCTGGGGGAATTTCTGGAGCGATATTTTCACCAAAGTCTTGCATTAATACTACCCATGTCGGAGCTTGCACTGGATAGCTTTGGGTGAGGGCATTAAAATTTATTGGTGCGCTGAGTTCTCCCCATTCTGACTGCAATTCCCAACCCCAACGATAAGGGACTTCTCCTAAAGCTAATAAGTCTCCTAATTCTGTACCATCGAGAATAATTTTGGCCTTGATAGTGAAGTCTGCAAAGCGTACACCTGTGATACAGTCTTTTGTCCGCAAGACTTCTAACGGTACTTGCCCCGAAATCCATTGGAGATTAGGTAATTCTCTCACCCAATCGGCAAATATTTCTGCACCTATACGCGGATCATAACTGAAAAAGCTCACCCAACTATGATCTAATCCGCCTAGTTGTCTGTGTTGTAATTCCCGTAAAAAAGCACCCCATAAACCAGTTTGAAAGGCTTGTAATTCATTGCCATCTGGTACAGATACTCCAGCAGATGTGAGCATTCCCCCTAACCAGGAAAATTCACTCACTAAAATGGTTTTTACTCCTCTTCGGGCTGCTTGAATGGCCGCAGCAGTTCCACCAGTCCCACCACCGACGACTAAAACATCAGTTGTATAAATTTGATTCATATAAGTAACAATGTATAATTTGACAAAAATATGATTATTGCATCTTCATACAGAAATGGTATCAAGAGTAAGAGTGTAGCAATTAACAACCTAAGTATAAATATAGGGATTCTCATTTTTCTCCCCTCTGTTGTTCCCTGCCTTAATAAATAAATTTAACAATCAAAAGGGTAGGGAATGTGGGATAAAATCTATGTTCACCCAGAAAAATGGAAGTATGTATCCTCTCGAAAATCAATTTTAGATTACAGATTTGTCATACTTCTTAATAAACCAACAGCGTAAACACAAAACGTTCTAATCTAAAAATTGAACTGGGTTAATTTGCTAGATTTTTCCAGCGTAACATTCACAAATACGCAAAAATGTCAAGCCTTTAAACAACTCAGGCTTAACACATAAACGATTATGATAGGAGTCTTAAAAATCCAATGAGTGTTAAGGCAAGCGGTGGAAGCTCAGTTGCGCGTCCGCAACTATATCAAACCTTACCTGTAGCCACCATTTCCCAAGCGGAACAACAAGACCGCTTTTTAGGAAAAGGTGAACTCAGTGAACTCGGTAGTTATTTTGCCTCTGGTACAAAGCGTTTAGAAATTGCCCAGATTCTGACAGAAAATTCTGAAATCATCGTCTCTCGTGCGGCTAACCGGATTTTCGTTGGTGGTTCACCAATGTCTTTTCTAGAAAAGCCCCAAGAGCGTGAATTGGCAATGGTTGGTGCTGGTAGTAGTGTCAAAGAGGGCATGACACTAGGAACTGTCACCTACGTTGAAAGTCGTGGTGGTTTCTTTGAAAACCTGCGTTCTATCTTCAACACTTCTGCTGGTGGACCCACACCTCCAGGCTTTAGACCCATTAACGTCGCTCGTTATGGACCAAGCAACATGGCCAAGAGCTTACGGGACTTATCCTGGTTCTTGCGTTATGCCACCTATGCCATTGTCGCTGGTGATCCTAACATCATCACCGTCAATACCAGAGGTTTACGGGAAATTATCGAAAATGCTTGTTCTGGCGAAGCAACCATCGTTGCTTTACAGGAAATCAAAACTGCTTCTTTATCCTTTTTCCGTAAAGATGCTGAAGCTACAGAAATTGTGACTCAGTATATGGATGTGCTATTGACAGAGTTCCAAGCACCCACACCATCTACAAAAGTCCGTCAACGTCCTTCCGGCGACCAACAAGGGTTACAACTGCCACAAATTTATGCTGTTGCGGCAGAACGTCGTCCCAAGTATGTGATGAAACCTGGCTTGTCTACCAGTGAAAAGACAGAAATTGTCAAAGCTGCTTACCGTCAAGTATTTGAGCGCGATATTACCCGTGCTTATAGCTTGTCTATTTCTGACTTAGAATCTAAAGTCAAAAATTGCGAAATCTCCATGCGGGAGTTTATTCGCCGTTTAGCTAAATCTCCTCTTTACCAGAAAAACTTTTACCAACCTTTTATTAACAGCCGGGTAATTGAATTGGCCTTCCGTCACATTTTAGGACGGGGACCAAGCAGCCGTGAGGAAGTGCAAAAATATTTTGCAATTATTTCTCTCAAAGGTTTAGCAGGTCTGGTTGATGCTTTAGTAGATTCCAAAGAATACAGCGATTACTTTGGTGAAGAAACAGTTCCCTACATTAGGGGTCTGGGTCAAGAAGCTCAAGAATGTCGCAACTGGGGACAACAGCAAGACCTGTTTAAATACAGTGCGCCTTTCCGTAAAGTTCCTCAATTTATCACAACTTTTGCAGCTTACGAACAACCATTACCTGACCAACATCCCTACGGTTCTGGTAATGACCCCTTGGAAATTCAATTTGGAGCAATTTTCCCCAAAGAAACCCGCAACCCCAGCAGCAGTCCTGCACCATTTAGTAAGGATACCCGCCGGATTTTAATTCACCAAGGGCCTGGTATTAATAACCAACTGAGCAATCCTGGTGCGCGTAGTATCGCTCCTGGTACTTTGGGTGCTAAGGTCTTCAAGTTAGACCAGTTACCTGGAACTATTGGCATAAAAGGTACTAAGGGTTTAAGTGTCAGGTTCTCAGAAAGTTCTACCCAAGCGGTAATTAAGGCTTGTTACTTACAAGTATTTGGTCGTGATGTTTACGAAGGTCAACGGCTAAAAGTTGCTGAAATCAAACTCGAAAACGGTGAAATCACCGTGCGTGAGTTTGTGCGAATGTTGGCTAAGTCCGATTTATTCCGCAAGATGTACTGGACTTCTCTGTATGTCTGTAAAGCGATTGAATATATTCACCGTCGCTTGTTAGGTCGTCCTACCTACGGTCGTCAAGAGAACAACAAGTATTTTGACATTGCTTCCAAGAAAGGTTTCTATGCTGTTGTAGATGCAATTGTTGATAGCGTTGAATACAGCGAAGCTTTTAATGAAGATACAGTTCCTTACGAACGCTATCTTACCCCTGCTGGTGTATCCTTACGTCAATTGCGCGTAGGTACAATCCGTGAAGATGTGGCGAATGTTGAGAAACAAGAAACACCTCGCTTTGTGGCATTGGGTGAAGTTAAGGAAATGCGGACAGAGCCAGATATTGACTTCCGCATTAACCAAGGTGTTACTAAACAACGTGAGCAAACCAAGGTATTCAAGCTGATTGCTGGAACTGGTGATAAAGTAGCGGTAAAAACTGCGATTGGCGCTGCATATCGGCAAATTTTCGAGCGTGATATTGCTCCTTACATCGCTAACAATGAGTTTACTGACTTGGAAAGTAAGCTAAGTAATGGCGAAATCACCGTTAAGGAATTTATTGAAGGTTTGGGTTGTTCTGGCCTGTATATCAAGGAATTTTACACACCCTATCCCAACACTAAAGTGATTGAGATGGGTACTAAGCATTTCCTCGGACGTGCGCCAATGGATCAGGTAGAAATCCGCAAGTATAACCAAATTTTGGCTACTCAAGGTATTAAAGCCTTTATTGGCGCAATGGTAAATAGTGCTGAGTATGCTCAAGCTTTTGGTGAAGATACTGTTCCTTATCGTCGCTTCCCCACCCTACCTGCGGCTAATTTCCCCAATACAGAGAAGCTTTATAACCAGCTAACCAAACAAAATGATGATTTGGTTGTACCCAGTTTTGAGACTGTGAAACCCAGAATTAAGACTGAAAATACGCCAATGTTAGCGAATGCGATCGCAGATTTAGCAGCCAAAGCTAAACAAATGGACAAGTCCAAACCCTTGTTCATTGAATTGGGTCGTTCTTTCAATGATGGTCGTGGTCAGTCTGTAGAAGTTGGTGTTGGTACAAGCCGTCGCAAACCTGCCCGCATTTACCGCGCTACCATCGGTACAAATTCTCCTGAAACCAATCAGGTAATTAATGCTATCTATGTTCAGGTAATGGACGTATTTAGCGGTCAAGTTCCTGGCTATTTCCGCCGTTCTGATCTAGATAGCAAACTGCGTAACGGCGAAATTACCGTGCGTGAGTTTGTTCTCGAACTAGCTAGTTCAGAAATCTATCGTAAGCGTTTCTATACCCCCTATCCCAACACCAAAGTGATTGAATTCCTATTCCGTCACATCTTGGGACGCGCACCCGCTACCCAAGGCGAAATCCGTCAATATAACAAATTATTGGCTGAGAGTGGTTTAAGGGCTGCTGTAGAGACAATGGTGAACAGCACAGAATACGCTCGTTACTTTGGTGAAGATGTTGTACCTTACAACCGTTATCCATCTTTACCAGCAGGTAACTACTTGGGTAGTGTTCAGGCTGAAGCTGACTTAGTGAAACAATCTTGGTCTAGCTTATCTCCTGCTGTGTTAACAGGTGGTCTTCCCAATAGATAGGTAATAGGTGACAGGTGACAGGAAGAAGGCAAGAGGCAAGAGGCAAGAGGCAAGAGGCAAGAGGCAAGAGGCAAAAGATAATTCTTCCTTTCTTCTCCCTCATGATTCAGAAAATACTGTTTAATCTTGATTCTACAGGCTTTTTACTGTTCCCTGTTCCCTGTTCCCTGTTCCCTAAAAATGAGTAAATCTGAAAATAAGTGTTACAAAATATTAAGAGCAGTAATAAATGCTCAACATAATACTGGAGAATAATTTGCGGAAGGTAATTGAGTTCTTCACCTGGTTTACACCAAATCCAGTAAATTTGGCTAAAAATGTCAAGCCAGATGTGAACCCACTATCAACCAAGTAGATTTGTACCAGTTTAATCAAATTCTGGTTTCATTAGTTTTGGAGGAATCCATTAATGAGTATCGTCACGAAAGCCATCGTGAATGCTGATGCAGAAGCTCGCTACCTCAGCCCCGGTGAATTAGATAGAATCAAAGGTTTTGTTTCTGGTGGTGCTGCACGTCTTCGCATCGCTCAAGTATTGACCGAAAACCGCGAACGCATCGTTAAGCAAGCTGGCGACCAATTGTTCCAAAAACGTCCTGACGTTGTTTCCCCCGGTGGTAACGCTTACGGTCAAGAAATGACAGCTACCTGCCTTCGTGACCTCGACTACTACTTGCGTCTTGTAACCTACGGAATCGTTTCTGGTGATGTTACCCCCATCGAAGAAATCGGTATCGTTGGTGTACGCGAAATGTACAAGTCCTTGGGTACTCCCATTGACGCTGTTGCTGGTGGCGTTGCTGCTATGAAGAGCGTTGCTTCTACCCTGTTGTCTGCTGAAGACGCTGCTGAAGCTGGTGCTTACTTCGACTACGTTGTTGGTGCAATGGGCTAAGTTCCAGCTAATAAATCGCTGAAACCTAAACCTGTTGTAATCAAGTTGGAAATAAGGAAATAACAACAATGCAAGACGCAATTACCTCCGTTATCAATTCTTCAGACGTTCAAGGTAAATACCTTGACACCGCAGCTTTAGAAAAGCTCAAAGGTTACTTCGCTACTGGTGAACTTCGCGTTCGTGCAGCTACCACCATCAGCGCTAATGCTGCTGCTATCGTTAAAGAAGCTGTAGCTAAGTCCTTGTTGTACTCTGATATCACCCGTCCCGGTGGTAATATGTACACCACCCGTCGTTACGCAGCTTGTATCCGTGACTTGGATTACTACTTGCGTTATTCTACCTACGCTATGTTGGCTGGCGACCCCTCCATCCTCGACGAGCGTGTATTAAACGGTTTGAAAGAAACCTACAATTCTTTGGGAGTACCCGTTGGATCTACCGTTGGTGCTATCCAAGCTATGAAAGAAGTAACTGCAAGCTTGGTTGGTCCTGACGCTGGTAAAGAAATGGGCGTTTACTTCGACTACATCTCCTCTGGCTTGAGCTAGGAGTTAGCTTTGCACTTAGTGATATAGGTGCGGCTTTATGAAGGTCTGGAAATCAATCATCATCGCTTGAAGGTTCTCTTGCTCATTGGTTGTAAGTGTTATCAGTCTGGAGTTGATGGTTGATTACCAGCCTTGGAAAAAATAATTAAAGATTTTCACTCAAGATATTTGAGATAAAAAAGTTTCCAAAACAATATCAGGAGATTTGAAACAAAATGGCTCGTTTATTTAAAGTAACTGCTTGTGTTCCTAGCTTAAGTCGTACTCGCACCCAACGCGAATTACAAAATACTTACTTTACTAAGTTAGTTCCTTATGAAAACTGGTTCCGTGAACAACAACGGATTCAAAAAATGGGCGGTAAGATTGTTAAGGTGGAGTTAGCAACTGGTAAGCAAGGTACAAATACTGGTTTGGCATAATTTCTATTTCTATATATCAGAGATTATTTTGGTAGATTTTTTAGGGGTCATTGATGACCTCTTTTTTTATTTATATAAATTAATAAGCTGTCGCGCTTTTATATCAGAAGGCAGCACTTCGACTTCGCTCAGTAACCGGAGGGAGGAGGAAAAGCCTTGTTATATATATGTTTCGAGGATTCATAATGTCCTAATTATCCGGATAAGCAAGATTTTTTCTTGAACCAGGAATTACAGCAGATTCCTTTGTTATGAGGTCCAGTCTAATCTTCTTGATTCTTGAATTTTAGGTTCTGTTTCAAAATTAAGTGTACCTCATTACACTAGGAAGTGCTGTAAATGCAAGGTTTTTGAGGAAGATACTCCTAAAAGCGTGCATTTTGGGTCTGATAAAAGGAAAAAATTGGTTGTTAAATATAGCTCAAACTATTGCCTTTTATCTGCCTCTGCGGAAAGACTTTTTCAGCAAACGCTAATTACACCACAGTAGAGAGATTCCATGAAAAATCTCTATAATGGTTTTGAACTAATATTCAAAGATGGACGGACAGACAAATATATTAAGGGGCCAAATAAAGGAATGATGGTAAATACCCAAAATAATTGATGATTTTGCCAACCTCGTCGCGTCATATCATCTGCTAATAACGTTGGAAATAATAGACTCAACATGACAAAATCTAAACTCATGACATGAATAAATCTGCTAGTTTGCCACTGGTGGAGGAAATCTGTCCAATCTCCTTGTAAACTGTAGATGACTAAAACTGCCGTGCCTATAGTTAATAAAATCCCAAAAATGCGGGAATCTAGTATTTTCAGAAATGAATTTTTTTCACCAATAAATGTTTGATTGGGTTGTCTTAAAGCCAAATATGGCAAAAGTGCAAATGCACCTAAACCAAAAGCAGCACTAGCAAATGGCCAAGCAGGTATTTTTTGATTTCTACCATCAAAAAAAACTACGGCACTGTAGACAAAAGGCCAAATTCCCATGATGTTAAATAAAGAGATAATCAGGGGATTAATACCTTGCCAATTGCCTGTGGAGAGATTTTTTATTAAGTCTAAACTTTCTGGAAAATTATCAGGAGGAGCAAATAAAAAGGCATAGGAAATAAATCCTAGCCATAACAACCCAAAAGAGATTTTTCTAGTCATGATTGAGGGAATTTAACTAAAAGCTTCCGAGAGATAATCTGCTGCTGCTACTACAGCGATCGCACTCTCATAGTCTAACCTAGTTGGTCCTAAAACCCCCACGCTTCCCACTGGTACAGAACCCCGACGATAGGTAGAGGAAATCAAAGTACAACTCCGAATTGGTTCAAGAGGATTTTCCGTACCAATTCGCACAGTTACTTTAGGCTTACTTGAATCTTCTATTTCTGGTTCTTCACAAATTAAACGCCAAAGTTGGTCTTGTTCTTCTTCCAACAACTGCATAATTGTCTGTACCTGTTGTACCTGAGAAAATTCAGGTTGTCGTAAAACTTCTCCAATCCCCCGTACCATGATTGGCGTAGCTGTAGGTGCAAGAGCGCGATGAGTTAATTCTACCAAAGAACTTTTTAAGAATTCGCCATAACTGTGAAACTCTTGATCCAATTCACTCCAATTAAGATAGCCTAATTCAAATAAACTACGTCCTCGTAAATGACTATTTAAAAAGTTAGAAACTATTTGTAATTGATGATCAATTACTTCTGGTTCAGATTGGGTTTCACTGATGGGAGTAAATAAATCCATTACCTTAGAATGGGTTTCATAACTATCCGTCACCACAATCAACATCATTTTTCCAGCTTCCATTTGCACTAGTTGCAAATGTTTTAACTTTGCTGTCGTAGTTTGCGGCATAGTAATTAAAGTGATACAGCCGCTTAATGTGGCTAGAATTTGCGCCGCACCTTGTAATAAAGCTTCTAAACTCCAGTCTTCCCAATGCAGACGTTGTTGTAATGCTGTTTCTACCTCTTTACCCAAAGTTTCTGATGGTGTAATTAGTTGATCAACATAAATACGATAACCTGAATCGGAAGGAATTCTACCCGCAGAGGTATGTGGTTGGTAAAGTAACCCTGATTTTTCTAAAGCTCCCATGACATTGCGAATTGTTGCCGAGCTAATACCCAGATCGAACCCATCAATTAAAGCTTTAGAGCCAACAGGTTCTGCTGTAGCAATATAATGGCGTATAGTTGCCCCAAGTATATTTTGTTGACGATTGGTGAGATGAACTTGCATAAGTGATTTTTTTTACTGAAGGCAAATCTTAATCAAAATTTGAAAAAATTTGTAGTAAAAACTACAAAAATGTAAAAAAGAATTAATTATTTATTAATGCTAAGTTAGCAAATTATATACTTGTTTTGTATTAGTCAAATACAAAATTTAGCCTTGGATATGATTTGGTGTATTTTTTATGACTACATAACTGTTAACCAAATCAAAAAATGATGAGTTTTTTACTTTTCCGTACTATCTCATATTTTGTCAATATCAGCAGTAATTTAAGCTACAAAATATCATTTTTAATTTGTTGACGGGTAATAGGGAGCAGAGGAACAGAGGCGAACGTCGTTCGTCCACCTCTTGCTTATTGCTTCTTGCCTCAATACTGCGGTACTGAAAGATCAACTAGGATAGAATAGGCGGAAATACCCCCAGTGATATTTTTAACATTTGTGAAGCCTTGGGTGACTAACCATTGACACATCTGAGCAGAGCGAACACCATGATGACAAAGAACAAGAGTTTCCGTAGTGGGATTAAAGCGGATAGGAACTTGATCAGACCATTGCTCATACTCACTGAGGGGAAGATTTACAAAACCGTCTATCCGTGATATGGCAACTTCTTGGGGTTCACGCACATCTATTAATTGAATTGTGTTTTCATCAGTAGTAAGACGTTGAGCTAGTTCTTGAACGCTAATTTGAGAGAATGGTTGACCAAATGATGTATCTGTCATACAGTTTTGCTAGGAAATCCTATACTATTTATGTTGGCAAAAAAGATATAGAATAATATTACTAATGTGAACAGTCAAATCTCAACAAAAAAAAATATTATACTTGGTGTACTGGTAGCTGGTGCGATCGCGTTAGGAATACTCGGCATAACCAAATTTTACGGGTTTTCTGGTAAAAATCCAGTCAGTTTAGTGGTCAGTAAGTCTCAACCTGCTGCGGCAATGTTTGTTTCTAAGTTGTCACCAGCGATGGTGTCATTATTAGTAAATCCTGATGGTTTACAAAGCCTAGAACAAAAAGGGGAATTTTCCCAGATTAAAAACCGTCTGTTGGCTAAAACTAATATAAATTATCAAAATGATATTAAACCCTGGCTGAGTGATGAAATTACTTTAGCTGTGGCGACGATAGATATAGATCGTGATCCAACCAATGGACTACAAACAGGGTATTTAATGGCACTAAAAACGTCGGAAATAGAAAAAAGCCGGGAGTTTTTGGAGTTGTTATTTTCGGAACGGGCTTTTACAGGAGCTAATTTAGGTATTGAAAAGTATAAGGGTGTGAAGGTTATTTATGATAACTTTGAAGATTCACAATTTGAAAAAATTCAAAATCCAAAATCCAAAATCCAAAATAATTTAGCTGGTGCAGTTGTTAATAATTTTGTTTTACTGGCTAACCATCCGAAGGTGATCAAAGAAGCAATTAATAATTTACAAGCACCGGATCTGAGTTTAATTACTTCTCTGGAATATCAAAAAGCTAGTCAAGAAATTCCTAAAAATTCTCTGGCTGTAACTTTCTTAAATTTGCCTCTAGTTGGTCAGTGGCAAGGATTAGAATTGGCAGAATCAACCTATAATAGTCAAATTCTGGCTTTAATTTTAAATTCCCAAGGGTTGTTGACAGAAAGTACATTTTTAACAACAGGGGAAGTTGTGCCGCCATCTGTGGCAGTATCAAAACCTGTAACTGCATTAAAGTATGTTCCAGAATCAACTGGTTTGGCGATCGCTGGTGGCAATTTGAGTAATTTAGAGCATAGCGATGTAGCAAAACTCTGGACACAAGCAACAGCAACTATCTATGGTTCAAGCGCAGATGCTATTTCTCAAATATTGCCACCTTTGGTAAATATTCAAAAAAGCTGGAATTTAAATTTTAGTCAAGATATTTTCAGTTGGGTAACTGGGGAATATGCTTTAGCTTTATTACCTAATGCAGATACATCCTTGCATTGGTTATTTGTAGTAGAAAAAACGCCAGAGTTAGCAGCAGGCATAGCACATTTAGATCAGATTGCTAGTAGTAATGATTTAAATATTAGTTTCCTAACTCTAGATGGACAGAAAGTATCTGCTTGGACAGAAGTAACAGCGACAACTGAAAATAATCAATCTATTAGTGTTGATACCACAGTTAAAGCAGTGCATACAACTTCAGATAATTATGAAATTTTCAGTTCTGACTTAAAAACACTGACAGCAGTTTTGAGTCAAAAGCAAAAATCCTTACTGGAAAATTCTCAATTTAAAAATGCTATTGCTGCCATTCCCCAACCCAACCAAGGGTATGTTTATCTAGACTGGGAAAACAGCCAAGATATTCTTAAACATCAATTGCCTGTACTTAAATTTGTAGAAGTGTTAGGTAAGCCACTTTTTGATAATTTGCGATCGCTTACAGTTAGCAGTTATAGCAGTGAACCAGGAACACTTAAAGGAGGAGTATTCTTCCAACTGCATTAATTTTCTATTTTACCTCCTGCCTTCTGCTGTATCATGATCCAAATCAAAAAAATGTTATTTGTGTCACAAATTTTTGTGGCATAGATACCACTAACTGAAGATTTATTTCTTAGAATTAGTATATATGATCACTATTATTGCCTATAGGGGGCTAATATGCAATATCTTCATTTTCGGCTTCAGTCTCAATTGGCATGGTTCTTGACTTTAATGATCCCAATGATTGCTACATCTGCATCAGCACAAACGGCAAATTTTGGTACACTGGCTTTATCACCAGGTTTTGCTACAGTACAAGGAACAGTCTCAGGTTATACAGGTGGTACTTATTCCTTATCCGCTATTAGCAATCGTGATTGGCAAAAAAAAGCCTGTATAGGTTTTGCTAACCCCAATCCTGATCACATTCTCGTTTTAGAGAAAGACTTCGACCAACTAACCATTTTAGTTAACAGTGATGGTAGCGACACAACTTTACTGATCAAAGATCCTGACAATGAAATAGTACGTTGTGGTGATGATACAGGTAAAAGCAAGGATGCCAGTATCACCGATAAGAAGTGGAAAAAAGGAAAATACCAAATTTGGGTAGGTATATTTGAAGCGGATCTCAAACGCAACTATACATTAACAGTACAGCAATAGGTGAAAGGAACAGTTTTTATTCCTAATTACCAAGTCGAGATAAAATGGGAGAGTAGCTCGTTGTGCTATCAAGGGTACTATCTCTAATGTTCTCTAGACTCCGTGCCGATTTTCGCATCATATTTGAACGTGACCCCGCAGCCCGCAATTGGTTGGAGGTTATGTTTTGCTATCCAGGTTTACAAGCCCTAGTTTTCCACCGCTTTGCCCACGGGTTACGTCGTCTTGGTATGCCCTTTCTCCCCCGTTTGATTTCTCATATTGCTAGATTTTTAACCGGTGTAGAAATTCACCCAGGCGCAGTCATTGGTGAAGGTGTATTTATTGACCACGGCATGGGGGTAGTAATTGGAGAAACAGCCATTATTGGCAATTACGCGCTGATTTATCAAGGTGTCACCCTGGGAGGAACAGGTAAAGAAAGCGGTAAACGTCACCCCACATTAGGCGAAAATGTCGTCGTTGGTGCGGGTGCAAAAGTTTTAGGAAATATTGAAATTGGTGATAATGTCCGCATTGGTGCCGGTTCGGTGGTATTGAGAGACGTACCATCTAGTTGTACTGTCGTCGGTGTCCCTGGTCGTATTATTTACCGATCTGGAGTCCGAGTCGCACCTCTAGAACACAGCAATTTACCAGACTCAGAAGCCCAAGTAATTCGCACTTTAGTTGACCGCATTGAAGCCTTAGAAGAACAAATTCAAGCCCTACAAAATCCTGTAAAAACTCCGGTTTTAGTTGGTAAATTCATTCAAGAAGATGAATTACCAAAAGAACATAATTTCTGTAATATTCGAGATAAACAGATTCAGGAATTTTTTGATGGTGCGGGAATATAGCAAAGCAAATATTTAGCCCCCTAAATCTCCCAAGTTTGGGGGACTTTGAGTTTTTTAACAGCATGGATGGTTTTGCAAAGATTTAGGGGGCTAGATAAGTCGAGGCGTAAAGATTTTCAATGTCTAAGGGTTTACTGCTTGAGTTAGCCATTCTTGGTTTTCATTGCGGTGGTAGACCCTTCTATTTTGTGGTTCACCTCGCAGTTCTAAATGGTCTACTTTTACGGGTTCAAGTAATAATAAACAAAAAGTTGTTAATGGTTGAATAGTGTCTGGTGCTGGTGGTGTAAAAGCTTCTGGTGTTGTATTTCTCTGTTCACCAGGACTAGGCCAAGCAAATTGTAATCTTGCTGCATCACTTAATTCTTGCCACATTTTAATTCTCGCTGGTTGTAAATGTGGATGAGAATTAGCAGTAACTAAAGTTAATTCTCCAGCAATACGAAATTGTTCTCTGG
>JBJTUF010000101.1:0-5051 GCA_046080565.1 Cuspidothrix sp.
GATGGACAATATCTCGCTACTGGTTCACAGGATGATACCGCACGACTCTGGCCGATTGGGGATTTAGATACTTTACTCGTCCGGGAAGTTCTTGTAAGTCTTGGGGGTGGGAGACAAAATAATCTTTCAGCCAATGACATCCCCGGACGAGTAAAGTATCTAAATCCCCAATCGGCCAGAGTCGTGCGGTATCATCCTGTGAACCAGTAGCGAGATATTGTCCATCAGGACTAAAGGCAACACTCATAACACTACCCCGATGACCTTTGAATTCGGCGATGAGATTACCTTTAAGATCCCATAAGCGAGCCGTATCATCATGTGAACCAGTAGCGAGATATTGTCCATCGGGACTAAAGGCAACACTCGTGACATTATCCCGATGATCTTTGAATTCGGTGATTAGATTCCCTTTCCTATCCCAGAGACGAGCAGTTTCATCTCTTGAACCGGTAGCTAGATATTTTCCGTTGGGACTGAAGGCGACACTGAGGACGGCATATTTATGCCCTTTGAATTCGGTGATTAGATTCCCTTTCCTATCCCAGAGACGAGCAGTTTTATCACTTGAACCGGTAGCGAGGTACTTGCCATCGGCACTCAAAGCGACACTATTGACATCATCCTGATGCCCTTTGAATTCGGTGATTAGATTTCCTTGAAGATTCCACAACCGAGCCGTGTCATCACTTGAACTAGTAGCGATATATTGGCCGTCGGGACTGAAGGCGACACTATCAACGGGTGCCTGATTTCCTGTGAACTTTGTTCGTAAATTCCCTTGAAGATCCCATAATCGGGCTGTGTTATCATATGAACCAGTAGCCAGATATTTTCCATCAGGACTAAATGCGACACTACTGACTCTATTTCGATGTCCCTTGAATTCAGTAATTAGATTCCCTTTCCTATCCCAGAGACGAGCCGTGTTATCCCTTGAACCAGTAGCGAGGTACTTGCCATCGGCACTGAAGGCGACACTATTGACATCATCCTGATGCCCTTTGAATTCGGTGATTAACTCTTCTTCCAAGTCCAATAAACGAGCGGTGTGATCGCTCAAAGCAGTAGCCAGATATTTTCCGTTGGGGCTGAATGCTACACTAAGGACAAGTGCGGTGTGTCCCTTAAATTCTGTTAGTAGATTCCCTTTGAGATCCCATAAGCGAACGGTTTTATCGTATGAGCCAGTAGCCAGATATTTTCCATCAGGACTAAAAGCTACACTCTCGATAGTCTTTCGATGTCCCTTGAATTCAGTAATTAGATTCCCTTTGAGATCCCATAATCGGGCTGTGTTATCACTTGAACTAGTAGCCAGATATTTTCCATCGGGACTAAAGGCAATACTATTGACAAAGCTCTGATGCCCCTTGAATTCAGTAATTAAATTGCCTTTAAGATCCCATAAGCGGGCGGTATAATCCCATGAGCCAGTAGCGAGATATTGACCGTCGGGACTAAAGGCTACACTGGTGACATTAATTCGATGTCCCTTGAATTCGGTAATTAGATTACCTTTAAGATCCCACAACCGAGCCGTGTCATCCAGTGAACTAGTAGCTAGGTATTTGCTATCGGGACTAAATGCGACACTATTGACTCTATTTCGATGTCCCTTGAATTCGGTAATTAGATTCCCTTTGAGATCCCATAAACGAGCCATATCACCATCCGTTGAGCTAATAGCCAGATATTTTCCATCGGGACTAAAGGCAACACTATTGACAAAGCCCTGATGCCCCTTGAATTCAGTAATTAAATTGCCTTTGAGATCCCATAAGCGAACGGTTTCATCATATGAGCCAGTAGCCAGATATTTTCCATCAGGACTAAAGGCAATACTACAGACGACAAAGCTATGACCATCAAAGCGATTTCGTTCCTGTATTCCATTGAGAATCGTTCGTAACAGGTATAGAAGTCCGGGTCCAGAATATTTATCGCTCACCCCGGTTTTCACCATCGCCTGTAGCTCCTGTCCCGCACTAAGAGCTTCTAATAATAACTTTATCTGTCCCTCGCCACCTCTTTCCCAACGTCTGATTAAACTCATCCCCTGTTGTTCTAGTCCCGTTACTCGAAGCGCAGTCTGACGGGCCTGCTCGGCGACCCGTAAACTTTTCTCTATCTCCTCTAATTGTTGAAGATTCGTTTGCAGATTTTTCTCGATACGGTTTAATTCTTCCTGACTTTTTCTCGTTCTCGATTCTGCCGTTTGTTTTTGGGCTAAGATAATTTGCCGTTCTCGCTCTAAAGTCGTTTTTCGAGATTGCAATCGATCAATCTGTTCTTGCGCTTGATCTCTATCCGTCTCCAGTCGCCTCAGATTTCCTTCAACGAGCTTCAATCGTTGACTTGTCCGATGAGCGTTTAACTCGATTCGACGACGTTCCACGCTCGTGCGGGATAACTTTCGGTTAGCTTGGACGATCTCTTGTTGGATGTGATCTCTTTCTCTCTTTGCATCGGTTAAATTTGCGATTGCCTGATCTGCTTTTTGAGTTGCTCTTTCAGCTTTAGTCGTTTGAATAATCGCAAAGACTAATGTTCCCGCTATGATCAATGCGCTGGCAATGATCGAGCCAGTCAAAGCTTTTTGGGCTTTCTTTTTTGCTTTCTCTAGAATTTTTTTCGCTTCTCTTTCTGCCTCAATTTTCTGAGCGGAGTCTTTATCCTTTTGGGCTAATTTACTATCTCGGATAAACTCTTCATCCTCTCGGGTTAGAAATTTTCCCTCTCTCCAAATATCCGCCCGTGCTGTTTCAGTCTCGTCCAGCAAGTAAACATTATTTTTCTCCGAAGCAAGCCAAGCATTCAAAGCAACAGCATAAGGGCGTAAATTATCTAACTGTTTTTGTACCCATTCGAGGGAGAAAACCTCTCGATAAATAGGATTAAAAATCTCTAAATCGGCATTTCTCTTAACAACTAAACCAGATAAGCGTAACTCCGATTCTAACTGATTTCCCTCCGTAGTAAAATAACCATTTTGTAGAATATGGCGATAAATTTCCAACAATTTTCCAGTCAATATTTCCTTTGCCAATAATCGAGTTTTTATGTATTTTAAATGGAGAGGATCATCTTGCGCTTCCCAGTTACGGATGATTGATGAGTAGATAAATTCCTCGATAAAAGACTTTTCTTGACCTTCCCCAATCCTAACCTGAGATTCAACCAACAAAGCACAAACTTTTTGTGTTAAAAAAGGTTGTCCTCCCGTCCAAAATAAAATCTCCCTCAAGACTTCTTCAGGAACATTCGCCACGTCCTGTAGTCCTTGCGCTAAAACTAAACTTTCATTAAATTCAAATCCCCTTAGCTCAATAGCTCGACCAATATTAAACGGACTCTGTAAAGGATTTTGAATTAAATCATTCGGTGTTGCTACTCCTAAAAAACAAAATGTTAAACGATTAAATTCATCGTACTCTGCCCGCTTTTCATGAAAAGCACGAATCAAACCAAAAAAATTATCCCTAAAAGATAACTCTAGAATTTTATCAATTTCATCAATAAAAATAACCAAATTAGAAGATGTTAATGGCAATAAAACTTCCACAATAAAGTCCGAAAAAGAGCTAACAGATCCTTGTCCAGAAAACCTTGACCAGCATTCATCAAAATTAGCCTGTTTCTGCAAATTTAAACCGCGAAATATTTTTTTAGACAACCCGCGATACCATTGATTTTCAGAACTAGATTGGCTAACGCCCATTTCCTGAAGCGACAAATAAACACATTGATTTTCCTGGGCATTAGTAGCTTCTAGACGGATTTTTACTTGAGCCTGAAGAGATGACTTTCCCATCTGACGACAGTTAAAAACATAACAAAAATAATTTTGTTTTAACAGTTCATATAACTGACCATCCGCAAAACGCTTAACATAGCTCGGCGTATGGGCATGGAGTTTGCCTCCATATTTATAGAAATTGTTAATCATTGTTGATCACCTATAGATTTGAACCTAATTACTAAAAAATAATGGCAATTTAAAGGTGTAAATATCTGGCAAAATATTCACGGTATAAGCGACAGCGTATCTCAACACCATCTTTTGTTCTTAATACTAATCCCAAGCTATACAACTCAAAAGTTTCTATTGGATTTAATACGACAGGTCGATTGCTTTCAATGACTTTTTTGAGACATTCCTTGAGACCATATTGACAAATGCTCCTATAAAGACGAGAGAGATACTCATGATAAATTCCTACCTCTGTTGCCGCCTCCGCTAAGATAGTCTCTAGTGTTTTTTCTTCTTTGCTTAGGGAGTACATAGCTTGGCGAATCAAATAGGGATGTCCTCCAATCATTTCTTGCAAGGCTTCTAGTTGTGTCTCTGTCAATCTGAGACTATGTTTTTGAGATAAATTTAAAACTTCCCGATGATTAAACTCTCTCAACTCTTGTCCTTTACCTACGTTTGCTAGAGGAGATCCAGCCAAGCTCTTGATTACATAATCATCTGTAGAATAGGCTAAAATCAGCACTAACTTTCGCCACAACTGATTGGTTACGCCTTTTTCATGCCATGCTCGTAATTTTTCCAAGAAATCTGTCAACGCTGGATCCTCACAAACACAGAGCAAATTATCTAAGCCAAGAAATATTGGTTTATCAATTTTGCTAAGGATAAAATCTTCAAGAAACTCATCACAAGCGTCGGAAGCAAAAGACTCTTTATCCCATTGTGACCTGAGATTTTCACGAATATCAAGTCCGATTTGACGACCGATTTGCTTACATAGCCATGGATAAAAAACATCTGGAGTTAGGATCTCGCGGTCAGTATTTAGGTCTAAATAGACGGCCTTGCCTTGACCATTTTTAACCATTGTATTGTTTAACAAGCCTTTTATTAACGATGTCTTCCCCATCCGACTCGGTGCTTTTAGGCGTAGCAAGATAGCTTGCTCTCCAGCATTATTTAAATAAGTATGACAATTTTGCTCAATAGGAGAACGTTCTTGATAGTAAAGTGAATCAGTGGCAACAGTACCACTGGGCAGAGGAATATTTAATTCGTACTGCTCTAGTGTGTC
>JBJTUF010000102.1:0-18148 GCA_046080565.1 Cuspidothrix sp.
TCCAGTTCTTGTGTGATCCACTCTTCCATTGACTGACGTTGGTTTGACTCTGGGTATTTTCATAGTCAATACACAATCCCTGGATTTTGTCAAACTTTATGTTAAGAAAGATGTGGGTAATGGATAGCTTTTTAAGGGGGACTTTGACTCTACTTCCCCCCTTGCTAAGTCATGTAGGTTGGGTCCAGGAACGAAACCCAACATTTATAACGTTTTCTAGAACCCTTGTAGAGAGGTTATATGGAACGTCTATTAATTACTGGAGAGGTCTAATAGATTTTTAATATTTGATGCACCCTACAACTATCATCCTGGATATCCTGATTCACAGAAAGGTAAATTATTTAACATCCCAGCCAATAGGACGGTAAGTGAGCAAACTTCATATTCCCTGGGATAGATGTGTGGAGTTTCTAAAGGTCATTTCCTATAAACTTTCTTGATAATGCCGCTATCATCTTAAAATATTGTTAATTTCTGCCACACTCTCGACCTTCAATTTACAAATTACCCTCAAACTATTATGTCTATAGGCTACGTCGCACTGGTACTTCATGCACATCTCCCCTTCGTCCGTCATCCTGAAAGTGACTATGTGCTAGAAGAAGAATGGTTGTATGAAGCAATTACTGAAACTTACATTCCTTTATTAAAAGTATTTGAAGGCTTAAAGCGAGATGGCATTGATTTTAAACTGACAATGAGTATGACACCTCCTTTGGTGTCTATGCTGCGTGATCCTTTACTTCAAGAACGCTATGATGCTCATTTATCACAGCTAGAAGAGCTTATAGAATTAGAAATAGAGCGTAATGTTCATAATGGTCATCTTCGTTATTTGGCAGAACATTATGCTACAGAGTTTAATGAAGCGCGAGATTTATGGGAACGTTATAACGGTGATTTAGTTACAGCATTTAAACAGTTTCAAGATAGTAATAATTTAGAAATTATTACCTGTGGTGCTACCCACGGTTACTTACCATTAATGAAAATGTATCCCCAAGCTGTATGGGCGCAGATTCAGGTAGCTTGTGAACATTATGAGGAAACCTTTGGTAAAGCTCCCAGGGGTATTTGGTTGCCAGAATGTGCCTATTATGAAGGTGTGGAAAGAATGTTAGCCGATGCAGGTTTACGTTATTTCCTCACTGATGGCCATGGTATTTTATATGCCCGTCCCCGCCCTCGCTTTGGTACTTATGCACCGATTTTTACTGAACCTGGTGTAGCAGCTTTTGGTCGAGATCATGAATCTTCTCAGCAAGTATGGTCTTCTGAGGTGGGTTATCCTGGTGCGGCAGAATACCGGGAATTTTATAAGGATTTGGGTTGGGAAGCTGAATATGAATATATTAAGCCCTACATTATGCCCAATGGACAACGTAAAAATACGGGGATTAAGTATCATAAAATTACTGGTCGCGGTTTAGGTCTTTCCGATAAAGCTCTGTATGATCCTTATTGGGCAAGGGAAAAAACCGCAGAACACGCTGCTAATTTTATGTATAATCGTGAGCAGCAAGTTGGGCATTTACACAGTATTATGGGAAGGCCGCCAATTATTGTTTCTCCCTATGATGCGGAGTTATTTGGTCATTGGTGGTATGAGGGTCCTTGGTTTATTGATTACCTGTTCCGTAAGTCATGGTATGACCAGGGAACTTACCAAATGACCCATTTAGCTGATTATTTACGGGCTAATCAGACTCAACAAGTATGTCGTCCGTCTCAATCTAGTTGGGGCTTTAAGGGTTTCCATGAATATTGGTTAAATGATACTAATGCTTGGATTTATCAGCATTTACACAAAGCTGCGGAACGAATGATTGAAATTTCCCAAATGGAAGTAGAAGATCAGTTACAGGAAAAAGCACTTAACCAAGCTGCGCGAGAATTATTGTTAGCACAATCTTCTGACTGGGCGTTTATTATGCGGACAGGGACAATGGTTCCCTATGCAGTGAGAAGAACGCGATCGCACTTAATGCGGTTTAATAAACTGTATGAAGATGTCAAACTCGGTAAGGTTGATAGTGGTTGGTTGGAAAAAGTGGAATTAATGGATAATATTTTCCCCAATATTAACTATCGTGTTTATCGTCCAGCATTTTAATCAGGAAACGAGGGGTCAAAAATCTACCTAAAACACAAAACCCCTAGAATTATAACTGGGGGTTATCCCATTAAATCATCACTTGCAGGTAAACCAGGATAAAAACTCTCACTCATCACATCTTCCCATGAATATAAACACTGTTCTGGAAAAGTTGCAAAAGGTAAATTAGTTTCACTCACCGCTAAATCTCTAGCATTTGGATATGCTTCGATCATTGCTTCTGCAACATAAGAACGTAGACTAGGATTATCATTAAGTAATTTTAAAATATCCCGCCTTTGAATTCTCATAGTTGCTAACCAACTGCGACTACGTTTATTTAGTTGATATTCCCACTTTAATAAATGACTAAGTAAAATATTAAGACGGTTTCTTAATTCTTGACGTTCTCTTCTTCCCAAAGATTCTATCTCCTCAACCAAATTGACAACATCAAGCTGACTCCATTGTTTATGAAGCAATACATTAACCTGTTGTTGAGTCCAAGCGTAAAAATCACTTTCATAGAGATTGTCACTCTGTTGTAGCTGCGTTTTTTTTACTTGCGGTGTTTGCATAATCAAACCATACTATAGAGGAATAAGGAATCTAAATCTTTATTTACCCTGTATTTCGGCATAAGCCGCATAAACACCCTTTACATTATACCAATTCAAGAAAATCCGCGCAATTTCCAAAGCTAACTGTGGCTTACCAATATTAATCAACCATTGCAAAAACGGAGACATAGTTCTTTCATTTAATAACCCATTTAAAGAAAGAATCCCCCATAACAAACGATGAAACCAAGTCATTTGAATCATCATTTTTACTTCCCAAGTAGGATGTTTTTGATAAAATAAAACTCCCATTCTTCCCCGTTGAATTTCCTGATCTATTAACTTAGGAATTTGCTGTAAACTAAAAGCTGGATGCCAATGATAACCGACAGCTTCAGGACATTTCATTAATTGCAAACCTAATTTTTTTAATCTCACACCTAATTCTAAATCTTCCCAACCATAAAGTTGAAACCCAGTATCAAATAAACCGGCCTTTTCTAACCAATGTTTAGGAATGGCAACATTACCAGTAGCAAAAAAAGCCGCCGAAAAATCTGTAATTTTATAAGGTTCAGCAGTGGGATTATCAAAATTACAAGTATTAATTACTGCACCATAAGTAAAAAACCTGTTGCTACCTAATTTCTCCGTTCCCTGTAATAAAGCATTTGTATGAGCTTGGAGAAAATTAGATAAAACTACTAAATCACTATCAATAAAAATAATTGTGTCACCTTGGGCTTTTTCTACCCCCAAATTTCGCGCCGCAGCAGGCCCGGCATGATCCTGTTCAAAACAACGCACATGAGGAAATTCATCTTTGTGTGTTGCTAACCAAGTTAATGTACCATCGGTAGAACCATCATCTACTAATACAACTTCATAACCTTCTATATGATTTTCCTGCTTTAATTCCTGTGTCTCTAAAGCGCGGAGGCACTTTTCCAAAATTGGCAAGCGATTATAAGTAGGAATGACAATACTCAAAAACACAGTTTCACCTAAAACACTATTACCCATATTCAGAATCTAAGCATAAGTCATTTTTTAATTTTTAATTTTTACTTGAATCACCGTGGCATAAAAAAATATACGCTAGGCAAGTCAGATATAATAATGACTCATTCTTTGTTTTCCTAAGTGGAGAAATTCATGGGTCGCGCTAAAAAGGTTGTTCTAGCATATTCTGGTGGTGTAGATACTTCTGTTTGCATTCCTTATCTCAAGCAAGAGTGGGGAGTTGAAGAGGTCATTACCCTAGCAGCAGATTTAGGTCAGGGAGATGAATTAGAACCAATTCGAGAAAAAGCCCTGAAATCGGGTGCAAGTGAATCCTTGGTAGCGGATGTTAAGGATATCTTTGTTAAAGACTACGCATTTCCAGCGATCCAAGCCAACGCCCTCTATGAAAATCGCTATCCTTTAGGAACAGCCTTGGCTCGGCCTTTAATTGCTAAGATTTTAGTAGAAGCGGCTGCAAAATATGGCGCGGATGCGATCGCTCACGGTTGCACAGGTAAAGGTAACGATCAAGTACGTTTTGATGTATCCTGTACAGCCCTCAACCCCAATCTGAAAATCCTTGCACCTGCTAGAGAATGGGGTATGAGTCGGGAGCAAACCATCGCCTATGGTGAGCAGTTTGGTATTCCTGCACCCGTGAAAAAATCCTCTCCCTTCAGTATAGATAAAAACTTACTTGGTCGCAGTATTGAAGCTGGTACATTGGAAGATCCAGCCAATGAGCCTCCAGAAGAAATCTATGAAATGACAAAAGCGATCGCAGATACTCCCAACGAACCGGAATATCTAGAAATTGGCTTCCAAAAAGGTCTACCTACCACCATTAACGGGACATCAAAAAACCCAGTTGAGTTAATTGAACAACTCAATAAAATCGTTGGTAATCATGGCATTGGGCGGATTGACATGATCGAAAACCGCTTAGTAGGCATTAAATCACGGGAAATCTACGAATCACCAGCAATGATAGTTTTAATCAACGCTCACCGTGACTTAGAAAGTCTAACTTTGACAGCAGATGTTAGTCAATACAAACGAGGCATAGAAGAAACATATACCAAAATCGTTTATAACGGACTTTGGTACAGCCCTCTTAAAGCAGCCTTAGATGCTTTTATTCAACAAACCCAAGAGAGAGTTTCCGGTGTCGTGCGGTTAAAACTGTTCAAAGGTAACGCCACCATAGTCGGCCGTTGGAGTGATAACACCCTCTACACACCAGATTTAGCCACCTACGGAGCAGAAGATCAATTTGACCACAAAGCCGCAGAAGGCTTCATCTACGTTTGGGGTCTACCTACTCGCATTTGGGCGCAACAAAACAAATAAAAGGCTGTGGGGAAAGAAAATTTTAGATTTTAGATTTTAGATTTTAGATTGGAGTTAAATACAATCCAAAATCCAAAATCCGAAATCTAAAATCCAGTCCCCTACTCTTCCGTTTGCTCCTTAACTGCGCGAGACTCCCACCAAATGGGGATCGCAATTACAGCAACTAAGATCAGTAAAGCCAAAATTGCAAATTGACTTACCCAAGCAACTAATTGTTCTAGGGAAATAATTCTGCCTGCAAAAAAAGCTAAAGTTACCATGACACTAGCCCAGACACTTGCCCCAGCTATGTTATAAATCAGGAATTTGCCAAAGGGCATTTCCGCTATACCCGCCAGTGGTGAAGCAAAAATTCGCAATAAGGCAAAAAAGCGGCCAAAAAATACAGCCTTAGCAGCATTTTCTGTAAATTGGTCTTTAATACTCAGCAGTCGTACTTCGGAAATGCGGAAAATCTTGCCAACTTGCAGTAGAAAAGGCCAACCGCCCACTCTACCAATCCAATAGCCGCAATTACCACCAATTACAGCCCCTCCCACAGCGTTACCGAGAACCAGCCAGTAATTTAATTCATTACTACCAGCCAAAAAACCACCAACAATAGTTACGGTTTCACCAGGAAGAGGAATGCCCAAATTTTCTAGCAATATTCCCAAAAAAATTGCTAAATAACCATAATTATGAGCAATCTCTTGGATGTTTTCTAGTGAAAGTAGTTCAAAAGACATCCAGCACCACCGAGTTTACAAATTTTTACCTTTACCATATCTTTGCTTGTTTTTGGCTAGGGTGTCAATGAATCCACCAGAATGATGAAGGCAGGACGCAAGAGGCAAGAGGTAAAAGAATATATTTCTCCCCTGCCCCCTATTGCCTCTCCTCACAGATAACTTTTTGCTGCAAACCTTTCTTAATATTTAGTTATAAAACTCCAAATAAGTTATAAAAATTTCGTAAATGATACATTTGTTACCGAAATTATCAGCCAATTATGCCTATACTAAAGAATCATATCACAAATTATACGGCATAGATACTGAAAATAGAATTTCATCAACTGTGCTGCTGTAAATTCTCAGGACTTTGCGAAAACAGTCGTTCTTTTGTTGAAGTTTCCACAGTATTGATGTCAGTTTTTTTCTCTTTCTGCTTTCAAATACTTAGTTAAATTTATGACTCTTACACAAGAACGCCAAGTCATTTTGTTCAAACCCCAAGGCAGTATAGACTTACAGAGTTCAACACTCTTGAGCGAAAAGATGGCTGAAATAAAGCCTCACCATCACCAACTCTGGGTTATAGATTTAGCAGAAGTAGATTTCATGGATAGTTCTGGATTAGTACCTCTAGTTAAAGGACTTACAGCAGCGCGTCAAAGTGGATGCAGGTTAGTTCTTTGCAATGTTAACCCTCCAGTAAAACTGATTCTAGAACTGACTCAGCTTGATACAGTATTTGAAATTTTCCCAAAATACGAAGATATTTTTGCTACTTTTGAAGACCGGCAGGTATTATTAGCAAGCTAAGTAGGACTTGTTAAAAAAACCGAAAACCCAAATATATCATAGGTTTGAGGCGAATAAACAGGAAAGTAGGTGCAAAACTTTTCAAGGGTATGCCTGAAAAAGTGTGCATCTTAGGCTGGAGAAATCCAAGAATTTGGGGATGATAGATAGCCCAAACTCTTGCCTATTACCTACCCTCACCAACTAAAATCCGCAGTAACTGGAAAACTCTAGATACTGCGGAATCAATGTGTTGATTTAATTCAAATACACTCACAAATTTTAAGCATTCTGGGGAGCAGACATATTATTGGATGCAGGTTCTGAACGGGGAAAAGTCGGCAAGTCTATGCCACCATGATGTGTATAGCGGTTTTTGAGCGCTAAACGATAACTCACACTTTGCAATTCGGCTTGCAATTGGCGATTTTCTCTCTGTAGCATGGCTACTTTATCTCGCACTGGTGTCATGCGTTCCTCAAACTTACGACGGTAAATTTGTGGTAGCTCTTGTACTACCTGCTCCAACATGCGACTCCGATCAGTTAGCTCTTGTACGGACTGCCGTAATTGATAAATCTCAGTATCACGATTTGTGATTTGGTCTTGATAGAAAGTCACCTGCTGTTCAACAGCTTGGAGTTGATCTCTTAAAGCTTGGAGTTGACTTAAATCTACTTCTGGCTCGGATTTTGGGGGTGTAAAGTTAGTATTACCCTTAACTAGCCGAAATAGTTCTTGCGATAACTGCTGCACTAATTGGTCTCGCAGTTGTAACTCTTGGCGTAACTGAGATATTTCGGTAGACAGTTCTTGGATGTTTGGGATATCAGATTGGCTCACAGTCACTTATAGCTATGATGTATAACTGCGATGATAATGCTTTTGGCTAGTAATTGGTGAATTATCTATAGAATTTCTTGGCTTGAGCAAAAAATAATTAGGGTTTGTACCAAAAAGTTATGTGCGAGGGCTAGGAGTTCAGGAGTTCGGAGTTCGGAATTTAGGATAATTTAGAAGCATTCAGTAGTAGTGATAGCTGAGGGCTGATAGCTAAATGCTTAGGGTAAATTTACAACAGACTAGTGATAAAATCTAGCCTGTTGTTACTTGCTACAGATTGTATTAAGCTGCTACTTCTTCTGCTGGTTTTGCTTTTGGAATTTCTTGCTTAACTGTCATGTAGCGAATTACTTCTTCACTTAATCGCATAGCGCGTTCCATGATAGCGATCGCAGTTCCTGGACTTGTATAGTTCATCTGCACATAAACGCCATCACGATGCTTGTTAATTTCATAAGCTAAACGACGCTTACCACGGTTTTGAATTTCAATATTCTCCGCACCCTGTTCACGCAGTAAGTTTTCGTATTTGGCAATGTTTTGTGCTACTTGTTCATCTCCCAAGTCAGGACGGATGATGTACATGGTTTCGTAAACTGTGGTCATATTCTTAAATTCACCTTATGGACAAAATGGCTGAAGAGGTGTTAATTCAACAAACATTGCTGTGAGCGATACCTTTATTGATCAACATCTCAAGCAACAAGGAATTTTGACAATTTTTTAGCCATCCTAGACTAACACAATTCCCAAGAGTATTTGTCCAGAGATCAAAATTGATTTGTGAATTAAATTGCTCCAGTTTTCAGCTAATATGCTTATAATCTGATTGATAATTCCTTCATGGTATAAATTGCCGGATTTATCCGTAGGAACAATCTAAAATTCAAAATTCCATGACCACTTCCCCATGGCAATCATTAACCAATTCTGGTGAGATAAAGCATATTTAAGGATATTTGTCAAGATTATGGCGCAGCGATATGTGCGAGTTCAAAGTCAAGAAGGAAAAATTTACTATGGGGTATTTCAATTATCCCTCAATGTTGAGGTTCTAGACGCTCCACCTTGGTTAAATGGTCAACCCACAGATTTAATTCTACAACCCAATAGTTATAAAATTTTAGCCCCCTGTGCGCCTTCCAAAATTGTGGGAGTTGGCAAAAATTATGCTGATCATGCAGCAGAAATGGGAACACCTGTACCTTCTGAACCGCTGGTATTTTTTAAACCGCCTACATCGGTGATTGCGTCAGAAAACGAAATTAAATATCCTTCCCAGTCTCAAAAAGTGGATTATGAAGGAGAATTGGCTTTAGTGATTGGCGATCGCACTTGTGATTGTACCCCAGCCCAAGCCCAAAGTAAAATTTGGGGATATACCATAGCCAACGATATCACAGCCAGAGATTTACAAAAAAAAGATCCTCAATGGACAAGAGCCAAAGGTTTTGATACCTTTTGTCCTTTAGGCCCTTGGATTGTCCGAGAATTAAACCCAGGTGCTAGATTACAAACATTTTTGAATGATCATCCTCAACCAGTGCAATCTGCTTGTATTGATCAAATGGTATTTTCACCAGATGTTTTAGTGTCTTATATTAGTCAAGTTATGACCCTATTACCTGGGGATATCATCTTAACTGGTACACCGATGGGAGTAGGATCTTTGCAAGTAGGCGATCGCATCCGTATTGAAATAGAAGGCATTGGTCGCCTAGAAAACAGCGTTATCCAGCGTTAGCCTTAACGAACTTGCATATAAACAGCATCAGAAATTGCTGGAATTTCTGCATACTTGCCCATTAACGACTGTACAACCGAATATACAATCGCGGCAACAATACCTAAAAAGATGGTTGTATACAGTGTTTGCATCGCAAATCCGCTACCCGGAACTAATCGGATAAGGTCTGTCAAAATTCCGCATAAGAATATAACAATATCTAAAATAATCGCTTGCATGGTATTGAAACGAATAAAATGTGCTATATTCTCGTTCCTCACCACCAGCAACCACAAAGCAAAGAAAATTATTAAACCAGCATAGCGAACACTATAGTAAATTCTTAACAGTGGTAACAGAGGTAAAAATATCAATCCCAACAAGGGAAAATCATTCATTAAAAACTGACCGAAAGCAAATACTTCAATTAAAGGCAGTAAATACGGTAAACAAGCAAAAATGCGATCTGGAAAAGTTGTAGACCCGCGCCAAGCCATTTTCTGTTCTCCTGTGACTAAATTTCAATAGCTATTGAGCTTAGGATAACGCAGATGCTTAATCTTGCTCCCAAATCTCATATTTAGATAGGAGTGACAGGTGACAGTTTTAATAATTGTCATAATTGAACGCAGATGGACGCAGATACTTCTGTTTAGCAGGAGGTAGGGAGGAAAGCCCTGTTATATGTAGGTTTTACTCTTGCCTTTTGCCTGGCATATTATTCGATATTAGCGATACGAAAACCCATAACACACTCGTATTGATCTGGTTGTTGTTCAGTAAACTTATTAATTGGTTCACCACAGCGTAGTTTGCCACCACCCCAGCGAGGTTGGCCGCTACCAGTTGCCAGCAAACAAGACTGACAAACCTTTTCAGAACTAAGGATTTGATTGTCCATTAAAATGACTAACATCTAAACCCCTCCTTATTTTCAATATAGGAATCTACATTAATGGTTTTGGCAAAAATCTTACCAACCGTATATGCTTTTATTGTATCTTCCACATCTCAGACTTTTGTCAGTTTTAGTACAAAATCATACATAAATTTAGAATACCACCTTTATTAAATTGAGTGATTTATATATACAGCAGATTGCTCATTCGCAAGATACAAACTGAACAACCAAAACCCAAGCAATAATGGTGTTTCACCTCCTGTCTCCAGTTGGTGAGCGTAGCTATACCACTGCCTTCTGCTATAATCAGATTCCCAGTTCTCAAAGCTTCTCAGTCTAAATTCCTATAATAAAAAAATTGCCTGATTTGTAACTTTGGTACTAGGTTTAACCTCCATCTTCATTATCGTCAACTTCCATAGGGATGATCAACATGACTCAAACTAATTCCGATCTGCTTAAAAACTCCGATCCTGCCATTAATGAACTCATTAACCAAGAACTACAGCGTCAACGTGATCACCTAGAATTAATTGCTAGTGAAAATTTTACCTCCGCCGCCGTATTAGCAGCCCAAGGTTCAGTATTAACCAATAAATACGCCGAAGGCTTACCAGGTAAACGCTACTACGGCGGTTGTGAGTTTGTTGACAAAATTGAACAAATAGCCATTGATCGTGCTAAACAGTTATTTGGTGCTGCCCATGCCAATGTTCAACCCCATTCCGGCGCGCAAGCTAATTTTGCGGTGTTCCTCACCCTCCTAGAACCAGGGGACACAATTATGGGTATGGACTTATCCCATGGTGGACACCTCACCCACGGTTCTCCGGTCAATGTTTCTGGTAAATGGTTTCAAGTCCGTCATTATGGAGTTAGTCAAGCAACTGAACAATTGGACTACGATCAAATCCGTGATTTAGCCATTAAAGAACGTCCTAAACTCTTAATTTGTGGTTATTCCGCCTATCCTCGGATCATTGACTTTGAAAAATTCCGCAGTATTGCTGATGAAGTTGGGGCTTACTTACTAGCAGATATTGCCCACATTGCTGGGTTAGTTGCCACTGGTCATCATCCCAACCCCTTGCCATATTGTGATGTTGTCACCACCACCACCCACAAAACTCTCCGTGGTCCCAGAGGCGGTTTGATTTTAACCCGTGATGAAGAATTGGGTAAAAAGCTGGATAAATCCGTTTTCCCAGGAACTCAGGGTGGACCCTTAGAACACGTGATCGCCGGTAAAGCTGTAGCCTTTGGAGAAGCACTGAAACCAGAATTTAGTGATTATTCCGCCCAAGTGATTGCAAATGCTCGCGCCTTGGCTACCCAATTACAAAATAAAGGTTTGAAATTAGTTTCTGATGGTACAGATAATCACTTAATGTTAGTAGATTTACGTTCCGTCGGTCTGACAGGTAAACAGGCAGATCAGTTAATGAGTGAGGTAAATATCACTACTAACAAAAATACAATCCCCTTTGATCCCAAATCACCATTTGTTACCAGTGGTTTAAGATTAGGTTCACCTGCGATGACTACCAGAGGCTTAGGAGTAGGAGAATTTACTGAAATAGGGAATATTATTAGCGATCGCCTACTTTCTCCAGATTCTACCGAAGTTGCCGCAGATTGCCGTCGTCGAGTAGCCGCCCTGTGCGATCGCTTCCCCTTGTACTCTCACCTGCAAATTCCCGTTCCCGCCCTAGCATAGACCATTTTGGATTTTAGATTTTGGATTTTAGATCATCATCCAAAATCTATTCCCTCTTGCCTCTTGCCTATTCCCTCTTTCATATTCCCTATCCCCATGAGCGCAGAAATTATTTGTGTTGGTACAGAAATGCTGTTAGGAGATATCCTCAACAGCAACGCCCAATATCTAGCTAAACAATTAGCAGAATTAGGCATTCCCCACTACTATCAAACTGTTGTCGGGGATAATCCCGAAAGACTCAAAGAAGTCATAGAAATTGCTGCTTCTAGGGTAAAAATTCTCATTTTCACCGGTGGTTTAGGACCCACACCTGATGATCTCACCTGTGAAACTATCGCTAATTTTTTTGGCGCTCCCTTAGTCGAACGAGCCGACATTGTAGAAGATATCACCCAGAAATTTGCCCAACGGGGACGAGTCATGTCTGCTAATAATCGCAAACAAGCCTTAATTCCCCAAGGTGCAGAAATTTTACCCAACCCCACAGGAACAGCGCCCGGAATTATTTGGCAACCCCGACCTGGACTAACTATTTTTACCTTTCCTGGTGTTCCCAGTGAAATGTATCGAATGTGGACTGAAACTGCTATACCCTTCCTCAAAAGTCAAGGCTGGGGAAAAGAAATTATATATAGTCGTAGTTTAAGATTTTGGGGCATTGGCGAATCAGCTTTAGCAGAAAAAGTAGGTACTTATTTCGACTTAACTAATCCCACAGTAGCTCCCTATGCAGGTAAAGGAGAAGTCAGACTCCGAATTTCCGCTAAAGCCCCTAACGAAAGCGCAGCAGAAGCCTTAATTACACCCATCGAAAAACAACTGATCGAAATTGCGGGTTTAGATTATTACGGTGCTGATGATGACACATTGGCTACTGTAGTTGGTAATTTATTAAGATCATCTGGTGATACCCTATCAGTGGCAGAATCTTGTACAGGTGGGGGACTAGGGCAAATGCTCACAGAAATTGCTGGCAGTTCTGATTACTTTTGGGGTGGAGTCATTGCCTACGATAATTCTGTCAAAGCAGGATTATTAGGAGTAAACCCAGAAGATTTAGAAAAATTTGGTGCAGTAAGTTCCACCGTAGCCGAACAAATGGCTTTAGGTGTGAAAAATCGGCTTTCAACTAACTGGGGACTGAGTATTACAGGTATTGCCGGACCCACAGGAGGAAGCGAAACCAAGCCAGTAGGTTTAGTCTATATTGGTTTAGCTGATCCGGAAGGTCAAGTAACCAGTATTGAACATCGGTTTGGCACAATTCGCGGTCGGTCTTTAATTCGTTATGTGAGTGCAAATGCAGCCTTGGATCATTTACGCCGACATTTATTCAAAACGAACATTCATACTTAGTAACCTTTTTTTAGATAGAGATTGCTGAATATGAGAAACTTTTCAGACAACTCTATTGAAACTGTTCAACAGCACTTACACCCTGGTTATAGTGGCTATAGTAGTAATTATAAGTTGATGAATGAGTTTTATCCCCATTAATCACTAAACCAAGTAAATTAATAGGAGCAATTTTTAAATTATCCTGAACTTGATCTAATGCGGATTTATCTGTTTTAGCAACTCTGACTACTAACACTAAACCATCCGTATAGGGAGCTAGAAGTCTCACATCTACTAATCCCAATATCGGAGGAACGTCATAAATTACTAAATCAAAATTGTCATGAAAAGATTCCATCAGGCGCTTCATTTTATCTGATGATAACAACCGAGCCGGATCTGGTGGTATTGGCCCTGCCGTAATTACAAATAAATCTTGGAATTTAGGTATTTTTTGAACTACTTGATCCATATCTAGATTAGCAGAAATTAAATTACTTAATCCCCACATATTATTTAATTCTGCTAATTTATGAACTTGGGAACAGCGCAAATCAGCATCCACTAATAGGACTTTTTTCCCCATAGATGCTGCTATTTGGGCAAAGTTAAAGGCTACCGTACTTTTACCATCTCCAGACATGGCTGAAGACATAATTAATGAACGAATTGGCCGATCTGTATTCAGAAGCTGGATATTGCCATACAACACTTGCAAAGATTCCCAAAATGCCCCTTGACCGTAATATCTTTGCTCTGAAGATTTACTACTAAACATATTCATAAATCGTCCAATACCTTCAGGCGTATCTTCAGATACTATTTCTTGTTCATTTAGACTATTGATAATTGGTTTTCCTGGATGATGAGATAAGTTTTTATCAAAGGGGAGAGTTGCTAATAAAGGTAGTTTAATTTTCTCTTTAATACTCTCTACAGTTTGATAAGTATGATCTATCTTTTCTAGTAGCAATGCCGCACCAATACCTATTAAAGAACTAGCTATAAGTCCTAACATTAAACTCCGTGGTGTATTCGGTGATATGGGAGATTCTGGTTGAGTTGGGGCTTGAATTAATTCCCAAGGTAGTTCTGTTTGTGCTACTTCTATTTGTAGTTGTTCACGATTAGCCAAAAAGCGATTTAAACTCTCATTAGCTAATTGTAAATTCCGTTGAATCTCAGTATATTGTCGGGATAAAACTGGCAATTGCTCTAATTTTTTCTGCATTTGCTGTTCTGATTGTGCTAGTTGTTGGCTCTCTACTTCTATTCTTTGTAGGAGCATTGTAGCTTCAGCTATCTTAATAGTTAAAACTCGTTTAGCTTCATTTTGAATAATAGGTAAGAGGTTATCTCTTTTTTCTCTTAAGGTTTGAATAATTGGATTATCAGGTTGAAATCGCGCTAATTCTCCAGATATTTGTGCATCTAATTGGCGTTGTTGAGAAATTAATTCCTGATAGCTAGGTGCATTATTAATAATTGCTAACTGCTCTTCTTTTCTCTGTAAATTCAGATAATTAGCTTTGGCAGTAGCTAACTGTTGATTAATAGTTAGTCGCTGTTGTGTCAGAGCTTGAATTTGCTGGGAAATTGTAGCGGACTGGTTTTCTGGGTCAATAAAATTGTATGTTTGGCGAAATATTTGCATTTCTTTTTGCAAATTTGTTACCCGATTTTGGATTTCAGGTAACTGTTTATCAGTAAACTGCACACCCTGACGCAACTTAGTTTGCCGCTTGTCTAGGCTGTAGTTTAAATAGAATTTAGAAATTGTATCTAATACAACTTTGATTTTTGTTTTATCATGGCTTTTATAACTGACTTCGATTACCTTGGTTGCTCCGAAACGACGTATCGTCAAATCTTGAATTAAAGAGTTGTAATTAATATCTGGATATGATTTTTGTAGGTTTTTAATCACACTATGAAGCAGTTCTGGGCTTTTTAGAACTTGAATTTGAGTTTCGTAATCTAAACTAGGTTTAGCGATATTAGAATCTAACAAACTTACCTTACCTAAGCTGGTATCTTCATTTACAGGCTCTACTAATATTTGGAAATTGCCTTGATATATTGGCTCTTGCTTAAGCGTTGAATAAGTAACAGCACCGTTAACGGCTACAGAAATACCAGCAATGAACAGTGATCTCCGTTTGAGGATTTCTAATATTTGCCTCACATCTCCAGTATCAGGAGTTTCCTCGAAGCTAGAGAAAATTGTACCACCTGAAGGCTGAAATCTAGTATTTTCAGTTCTATAGGAACTTGATGTGATCGTAGTAGGGTTATCCATAATGAAGATAGATTTGTTAAAAATTGAGTAACAATTAGCTTAAGATGTAATCATGGTATCTAAAGAATTCATTTGCCCTTATGCTTAGAACTACTTGTGTAATGACAAAAGCAAATGCCATACTCAATACGATACTTGTGATAATTACTTGATGCCTGATATATATATAACAACTTTATGTAAATCTCGTCAGGAATTTGATAAATAAAAATACATTCATTATTATTGAACAGTTCTTATTCCCGATCCTATTTGACATGAATGAATAGATACTGAAAGAAAACCCACCTGGAATTCACTTAACATTCAACATTTCTGTATAAAACCATATACGGCATATTATAGTACGTATATTCTCTCCTATTGGATAAATTAGGTGATTGGGTGACATGCAGGGGATTTTGGAAATGGTTTAATGATTCCAAAATCCTCAAGTATATCCAGGAATAGATACTATGGATAGGAGTTTTGACAATTATGCACCTGCTAGGATAAGGTATTATTTATCCCCCTAAACTCACTCAGTCATAGTACGGTGTGAATTGTCCAACAATGCCAATTTTTACTTTCTGATTCATGAAAAGCAGTATTTAACAAAAATTGATACAGATTTAAGTGCTAATAAATCGTCTAGTCTTCAAAGTCAAACAATGTACAAAGTCAATAGTTCCATAACATCTCAACCATACTCGTTAGATCCAGTACAGTCTACTGACACTAATAATTTCTATAATCAATTACTTAATGTATCTATAATCACAGAATTTTTTCCGCCAGATTATGCTGCCACTGGGCAGTTGATTGAGGAATTAGTCAAACAGTTAGATAAACAAGGCATTGGCATTAAAGTATTTACAGGACAACCAGGGTACGCATTCAGTACGTCTAAAGCACCGGCTTTAGAACAACTAGGTCAAATTCGGGTGCAAAGATCCCGATCCACTCAAATTTGGTCACATAGAATTCGGGGTAAGGCTGTTAATGGGATTTTATTTACACTACGAGCCTTTCTACATATTATTAAGAATTATAACGAAAATGATGTATTTTTATTAACTTCAGCACCTCCCTTCTTATCAATAGCTGGATATTTAGCTCATTTATTATTCAAATTTCCTTATGTATGTTTGATTTATGATCTCTACCCAGATATTGCGATCGCATTGGGAGTAGTATCGAAAAATCATTGGTTAGCTAAATTTTGGAGAGCAACTAATCGGCAAATCTGGCAAAAATCTAAAGCAATTATTGTTCTCAGTCCAGCCATGAAACAGAGAGTAATAGATATATGTCCAGAAGTAGCTGATAAAGTTTCTGTAATTCATAGTTGGGGAGATCCTCAGTTAATTTTACCCATAGCGAAAGAGGATAACTGGTTTGCAAAACAACATAATTTAGTTAATAAATTTACAGTTCTATACTCTGGTAACATGGGTAGGTGTCATGATCTAGATACGATTTTGATTGCTGCTCAACAGCTAAGGACAGAAGATATTCAATTTGTATGTATTGGAGGAGGTCCAAAACGGGAAAGCTTTATTCAAGAAGTTGCCAGATTGGGGTTAGAAAATTTTCTGTTTCTCCCTTATCAGGACAAAAGTGTGCTACCCTACTCGTTGACAGCTTGTGATTTGTCACTAGTTAGTGTAGAAGTTGGTCTAGAAAGTCTAGTTGCTCCTAGCAAACTCTACCCTGCGCTGGCAGCTGGAAGACCAATAGCAGCTATCTGCCCAGAAAATTCCTACCTCAGACAGCTAATCAAAGATGGTCAATTTGGAACTACAATTAACAACGGAGACAGCGATGCCTTAGCATCATTTATTCTCAAGTTAAAGAGCGATCGCCAATTTGCAGAAAAAATGGGTCATGCGTCACGGAAATATTTAGAGTCAAATTTTACCCCAGAAATTATAGCCAAACAATATTTAACTGTCCTAAGGCAATCTATGATGTAAATTTAGATTCTCACCGGAATCAAAATTAGTGTGGTAACATATTGGCGTGTTTGAGATCACTAATTTTTTGAATTTGAAAAAAATTGCATAAATTAAATGTTGAATCAGGAGTAGGCTTTGATGGTCAATTTGATCTCAGTCTCTCCCACGCAACCTTCTTAGGATCTGTTGTTTAGTTGCTGATCAGGAGGCCGAAGTGCAGAAAGGGTGTGATCGAAATCGTAAACGTTCTAAGCGGCGCGCTATATATTGCCCCATACATGGGTGTTATATGGCTAGTGTTAGCCCAAAATATGGTCTATTTGCCCAACAACCAGGACAGCTACAAAAGCGCGGTATAGGGCGAAAAGAAGCTATGATGTTAGTTGCAGCCAAAACTACTGTTTCCTTAGAGGGTGAGTGGCTAGAAGCTTTTTGGTGTGAAGAGTGCCGAGAAAAACACTGGTATCACGTACATAAACAAGAATCTAAGTACAATCTATCACTCGCTCCCGTCGAACTATGGCAACAAGCTACAGGAGTAATTGATCCCCATCGTAATCCATCTGTCGGAGAATTTACCTACAGGCAATCTCGAACCATGGGTGGTAACACTGTCAAGGATTTCTCGATCATGAACTAATTATGAAAAAAGCCCTTATTTGTGGCATATCAGGACAGGATGGAGCGTATCTAGCCCAATTACTACTGAATCAAGGGTATAACGTTACTGGAACTTCTAGAGATGCTCAGATATCCTCTTTTCGGAATTTAGCCTATTTAGGTATTAAAGACCAAGTAAAGCTAGAGTCAATGTCTTTAACTGACTTTCGCAGCGTCCTCCAGGTACTGACGAAGATCCAACC
>JBJTUF010000103.1:0-3308 GCA_046080565.1 Cuspidothrix sp.
GGTATTTTTATGACCAAGTAAGTTTCAGTAATATAGAACGCTTCCAAATTACGGGAACGGCTCTTGGTGATAGTATAGTTACAGGTGATGGTAATGATACTATTAATGGTGATGGGGGAGACGATACCATTTATGCGGGTGATGGTAATGATACGATTAATGGTGGAGATGGAGCAAGTCTTACTCCCGGATTAGGAGAGAAAGATATACTAACGGGGGGAGCAGGAAACGATATTTTTATCTTAGGAAATGCTACCAAGGTTTATTATGATGATGGCAATACTCTAACTAATGGTAGTAACGACTATGCCGATATTACTGACCTCAACATCGGAGATATTATTCAACTTCAGGGAACAAGTAGTAATTACCTTTTGGCTGTTGTCGGTGTAGACACTCAAATATTAATCAACAAGCCAAATACCGAACCAGATGAACTTATTGGTATAGTCCGAAATCAAACAGGCTTGAGTCTAACTAGCAGTAACTTTGCTTATGTAGTTTTACCCACCATTACCCTAGCAGTATCTCCTACTAGTGTTACAGAAGACGGTACAACCAATCTGGTTTACACTTTTACTCGTACAGAAGCGATAACGAGTGTCTTAACGATAAACTATGATATTACAGGTACAGCAGATAGCAGTGATTATACAGGTGCTACACCAGGAACAGGAAAAACCATCAGCTTTGCAGCAGGGTCAAATACAAAAACCTTAACAATAGACCCCAAAGCAGACACCACAGTTGAAAACAATGAGACTGTAATTTTAACCCTAGCAGCGGGTAGTGGTTACACAGTGGGAACAACCTCTGGTGTTACGGGAACTATTACTAATGATGATACCACCTTAGCCATTACCTCTTCCAATGCCAAGCAAACTGAAGGTAATAGTGGTATAAAAAGCTTTACCTTTAACGTCAACCGTACAGGTAACGCCACAGGCACAAATAGTGTCAACTGGACAGTAGCAGGTTCAGGTAATAATCCTGCAAATGCTGTTGACTTTGCTAATAGTGTTTTTCCCAAAGGTACTATTACCTTTGGAGCTAATGAAAGCAACAAGGTAATCACTGTTAATGTCAACGGTGATACAACTTTTGAACAGGATGAGACTTTTACCGTTACTCTCTCCAATCCTACCAATGGCGCAACAATTAGCACTCCATCAGCAACGAGAACTATTACTAATGATGATTTCATTTTAAGTCATCCCAGTTTTTCTGGTGATGAAATTAGAATTTTATCTAAATTTGCAAATGCCGTTTACAATGATACAGTTGATACGCAAAAGGTATCTGGTTTGTCTGATTGGGAAATAATTACCCCCAAACTTATAGAGTACGGATTGGACAAGAATAAAATTAAAGGTAATTCTTATAGTGAAACATATTCTAGAAGCATAGTTATACCTGTTTTCCCCTATCCCTATATTCTTTTGGTAGAAGGCAATGCCAATGCCGTTGTTGCAAAACGGGGGGACACTCTTATACTATCTTTCAGAGGAACTGATGATAATGGAGACAAGGTTGATGACGTAAAAGCTGTATACGGTATAAAAAATCACTTTTCAGAGTTTAATCCGTTATTTACAGCCCTCGACAAATATCTTCAGCAAAACTCATTATCATGGAAAAATCTATGGGTAACAGGACATAGCTTAGGTGGTGCTATGGTGGAATTATATTTGGAAAAATATAAGCAAAATTCTATTAATGGAGTTGCTTTTGCCTCCCCTTTGGCTAGTTTAAATGATAAAGATAAAAGGCTTTTAAATATTGGTCATGAAAACGATCTGTTTTACTCTCTCTTAGGAGGGATAGATGATAATGCAAATTCTACTACTAACATTTATACTGCTATTGGAGATGAAAACGTCAGTGGTTTTTTCAAAGAGCATAGTATGGTAGAGTATATCTACACAACAGATCGCATTCTCAAATCAGCATACTATGATCAAATGGGACGTAATAGCGTGGTTATCATAGATAGAACAGATGACGAGAACCAAATTTATGATAAAATCCCTGATAAAGATGATGATGTATTTATTTTGGGAGAGGATGATGATAATGATTCTATTAGATCAGCTACAGGAAATGATGTAATAGAAGGTTTAGGTGGAAATGATACTTTAAACGGTGGGTTTGGAAGTGACATCCTGGATGGGGGTGCTGGAAATGATATTTTCGTGTTTCAATTTGGGGAGTCTTCAGTTGCTAGTCCTGACCGAATTGTGGACTTTACCATTGGCTCTGATAAAATTGACTTGCGCGACTTCGAGCGCGCAGATCCGATGAATGCTCCCGCATTTTTTACTCGTGCTGCTAATAGTGCTGCTGCTACTTTAGCAGATGTTGTAAATAATGTATTCACCGATGCCGATGGAGCGTCAGTCGAAAATAAGGCTCTACGTCTAAATAGTGCAGCCTTAGTCAATGTTACAACTGCTGGCATTGCAGGAACTTACTTAGTGATAAATGATAGTATTCCTGCGTTTCAATCCCATCGTGATTTGGTGGTCAATTTAACCGGATACATAGGTACATTACCCGGTTTGGGCAGCATTAATGTTAGTAGCTTTTTTGTCTAGCTTCATTGTTTTGTTGAAGTTGGTTAGTAGTATTCAGATCCCCGAATTCTTAGAGAAGTTGGGGATCTAAGCGAGGATAAATTACATCCTGTCAACTATCAGACAAATTCCCACAGCGATCGCTCATCATTAATTATCCTCAAATTAGCAACCTCATCCCGTAAATCCTGAAATCCTGGAAATCCTGATTCAAACAATTTCCCACAGCGATCGCCACCAATTAACCACCGTCAAATTAGCAACCTCATCCTGAAAATCCTGAAATCCTGAAAATCCTGATTCAAACAATTTCCCACAGCGATCGCTCGAATTAACCACCGAATACCTCATCCTGAAAATCCTAAAATCCTGGAAATCCTGATTCAGACAATTGACCACAGCGATCGCTCGAATTAACTACCGAATACCTCATCCTGAAAATCCTGAAAATCCTGATTCAGACAATGTACCACAGCGATCGCTCGAATTAACCACCGAATACCTCATCCTGAAAATCCTAAAATCCTGGAAATCCTGATTCAGACCAATTCCCACAGCGATCGCTCGAATTAACTACCGAATACCTCATCCTGAAAATCCTGAAATCCTGGAAATGCTGATATGGCTTGCGCCACGCTACGCTATCAGACAATTAATCACCGTCAAATTAGCAAGCTTGTTTTCCCGTTAGTTTTTGCACTACAATGAAATTATGAAGAATGACTTTTTCTGGCA
>JBJTUF010000104.1:0-23620 GCA_046080565.1 Cuspidothrix sp.
ATTAGTCATTACTGCTGGAAAACCCTCTAGTAAACAGCGTGCTATTGCCATTTTAGAAATTTTGGAAAAATCGAATTTCCAGGGAGTTTTAGCAATTGTTGATGCAGATTTTGATCGTCTGCAAAATACACCACATACAACTCCTAATTTACTTCTCACTGATACTCATGATCTGGAAACTATGTTAATACAGTCACCTGCTTTAGAAAAAGTAATTAATGAATTAGGTTCTGAAGAAAAAATTACCCAGTTGAATCGAGATATTAGAGAAGTATTAATTTCAATAAGTGTTGCAATTGGTTATTTACGTTATATTTCTCAGTCTGATCAATTAAATCTCACTTTTGAAGGTATAACTTTTAGCAAATTTATTGATGAAAAAAATTGGCAATTTAATCAATTAAAACTAATTCAAGAAGTCAAGAATAAATCTCAAGCTTTTTACTTGAAAGATGAAGATTTAGAAAAACGGCTATTTACCGAAAAAAATAATAATCATGATCCTTGGCAAATCTGCTGTGGTCATGATTTAGTAGAAGTTTTATCACTGGGGTTACGCAAAGCTATTGGAACTAATAAAACGGCTGATATTGAAGCAAATAGTCTTGAACGTAATTTACGACTTGCTTATGAAGTAGCTTATTTTTATAAAACTCACCTATACTTGGAAATTCGCAAATGGGAAACCAATAATCAACCATTTCATGTATTAGAGATTATTGAATCAATATAGGAATACTATAGCCAATCTTCACCCCCAGGTAATTGGCTTAATGTCTGGGCTATAATTGTGGGTAATTCTTTAGCTGAATATACATAGGGTTTGCTGCAAAAATTTCACAGCAGTAGTAATTAACTCTGTTCTATTAACCATTTCTCCTAGTTGAAATTGATTATAAATACCATTCATTACTTCCAAACTAGCATCAGCTATGGCATCTTCAATGATTTATTCTTGTATAAAATCTTCCCATTCATCTTGATTTATATAATAGGATTTTTCATTATCTTTCAAGTTAGCTTCTTTAATTTCTCTAATAGCATTACGAATAGAAGCAACCCAAGAATTTGTTAATTGCTGTTCCACTTGATTTTTAATTAAATGTATCAGCAAAATTCTTAAAAAAGATTTAATTTGTCTCAGAATTGCTTGTTTACTCATTCCTTCTAATTCATCCACAATTGCTAAAGCATCTGTGTAACGTCCTTGTAAAATACTATTTCTGAGGTCTATTAATTCTTGTGTCATTAGTTGTTACCTCAAATAATTAACTTATTTATTATACATTAATTTTAGATCAATTATTAGTTCAATACATTGCAAGAGTCAGATCCCCGACTTCTTAAAGAAGTCGGGGATCTTGTTTATATTAAGAAATCATCCCATCCTAGCAAGGTCAATTTCCTACCAATGGTGCATTTAAGGTTTTCTCAATGCGATCGCGTGTTTCTAATAAGAAAGCCTGAGTATATTCATCTGGAGAATTTACTTTTCTTAACTTACTATTTAACTGCTTGAGTTTATACCAAGCTAAGGTTCGCGCATCTTCGGGAACAGATTCTTTTCTTAATACCATAGCAATCATGATCTCCAGATATTCCCGTTGCAAACCTCGACGCAAACTAGAAATTTTTAATTGATCTTTGGGTTGAAATACTTCTGACCAAATTCCAGTTTGCAAAGTATCAAATAATTCTGGTAATGTCAAAGCTTTACCCGATGGACTTTTTAATTCTAAATCCTTGAGACGAGTTAAGCGATCGCGGTCTAATAAATCTCGCAATACTAAACTCTGAACTAACAAAACTAAATCATGAATAGGATAATCTAACCTTCCTACCTGAACACTTGTTCCCCAATGCAACCAACGGGAAGGTACTAATTTATTCAGTAATTCTGGAGGAAAATTCAACGCATTCTCAGCAAAGACATACTTTTGCATCATCATTAATGCTTGTCTCTGTTCTTCCACTGGTACAGGCACAAATGGTAATAGTTTCTTACCATTACTTGGTTGCACTCGATAAAAAGACTGACCACCAATATATTTGCTGGTATAGTATAAATTTTGTAAATAATTTCTTAAAATAGTATTAAAACGCTCTTCCACATCGCTATAACTTTCATCAGCAAGAGGATAATCTTTATTTAGTTTTGCCCACATTTGCAGAGAATTGTCAAGTTGTGATTGAGCATAAGATAATACATTACTGCTATGATCCCAAGGATTCACCGTGGGATCACTATTAGATAGATCCTCATCAGGAGCATAACTTAATTCCCGTTGGTTAGATTTTGCTGCAATTGACGCTAAAAATGACTTTTCCCCCATAGTAGTTGTAGACTGACTGGGAGTATAACCATATTCAATGACCCATTCATCATAAGGTCCAACCCGATTAGGAAAATAAGCCCCCTGTTTAACTCCATTCGGTGCAATATTAGGCGGCAAATAATCCATTACAGATGTTGTCATTCCCTTAGTAGCGGTAATTTCTGGATTATTAATTTCTGCCGGAGAAAGTAAGGTACTACCCCGGAAATTATGACGCAAACCTAAAGTATGACCAACTTCATGGGCAATAATTAACCGTAAATATTGATAGATATAATCTTTTATTTGCTTTGAAGTTGGTGCAATATTTCCTAACATTGACATTGCTAAAGAACCAAAAGCCAACTGATGAGATGCTTCCATTCCGTAGCATAAATCATATTTTGTTGCTAATTTTGATAACTTATGCCATGATTTGCTAGATTTTTGATCATCTGGACGACACAAATGATTATTATGAATTAAACTTAGTAAAGAAGTATGATTTTGTGTATTTTCAGGTCGCACCATTTGCCGATAATCATTTTTTAATAACCTCACAAAACTACCATCAACAAGAATATCTGCGTCTAATATTTCTCCAGTTAAGGGATTAACACGGGATGGCCCCATAGCAAAAAAGCCATCTACAGTATTAATCCAACGGATGGTATTATAACGAATATCTGCTGGATCCCACGTAGCATTATCAGGCATTTGTTGAACTTGAATAGCATCTTTAAATCCTGCCTTCAACAAAGGTTGATTCCACATCAGAATCCCCTCCTTAATAGCATCACGATACTCTAGGGGAACAGCGTTATCAATCCAAAAAACTATTGGTTTTTTCGGTGCAGAAATAGCAGCTTGAGGATCTTGTTTTTCTAAATTCCAGCGATTAATGTACCGCACGAAAGGATCTCTTTGATTATCTTTTGATAAATTCTGATAAGCAGTGACAAAATAACCTACTCTGTCATCAGCTAATCGAGGTTGATATTTGGTTTTTGGCAATTCTGAGAGGCTATAATGTACTTTTAAGGTAAAACCACGACTATCAGGTAAGACATCAAAACTATTCTGTTGAGAACCACCAGTAGTAAAATTGAAAATAGACTCAACCTCTAAATTTTGGGGAAAAACTTTCGCATTGCCTAAATAAGCTTGTTCAGGACTAGCAGTTAATTCTAGATTAGTAGTTAGTCCGGCTAAATCTGTAAGAAATAAATCGTCTAAATCAATGAGAATACTTTTTTTCTGTGCATGAATACTTCTGATGGGAATAGTATAAAGTACAGAATCACTAAATGATCTCGCTATTGATCTAGCTTGAGGATCTCCATTTTTACTCCGAAAATTCACATTTCTGACGACAAATTGGAGTTGATTATCTAATTTTTGGAAATAAAATAAAAAGTCTTGCAGTGGCATTCCACTATAAATACCTCTTGCACCAATTCCCGACTCTAAAGTGGATGTAGCTAGGAAATTTTTTTGCAGTTGTTCGGGTTCAATTTCTATATAAGTTTTATTTTTCTTTGTATGGCGATAAATGGTGAATATTCCTGATGTTTTTTCCGTATCTTTAGTAACATCGGCAAAGTCTTCCAGTTCGTCTTCTCTCGGTTGTCGAGGCTGGGGTTCGGGTTTAGGTTTGGTAGTATCTGCTGGTTTATTTACCATCAAAAATGGCTGTTTACCAACCTGTTTTAAATCATTAAAGACCCAAATATAATTTTCTTGTTTGACTCGATTATTGCCATCAATAACTGCTATTTTTGAAGTTGGTAGATTTAACCTTTGGGAAAATTGATCAAGTTGTATATTGGCTGGTTTTCTTTTAACTGGATGAGGATGATTGTTGGTTAATATTTCAGCTTTAGCAGTAGCAATACCCAGAAATAGACTATTAAAAAAAATGATAAATAAAACAAACTGATTCATGCCTGATATTCCTATATTTTTTCCTAGAAGATGCTAATAGTTGATCTGAGTAAGTGAGTAAGCTGTTGGAGATTTAATTTGTATATTGACCAAAGGTAAAAATCTTGTGGGGTGGACATCCTACCCTAATTATGCAAACTAAAGGTTTATCAGGTTAGGTTATAATAACTTGACCGGGAATTTTAGATTCTAGATGAAAAAATTTGGTACAAATCCCGTCCTTAAGAACAGAAAAATTGTAAGTAGGTAGGCGTTAAAATTTATCGTCGAGGCAAAGTAACAGGCAAGAGGGAAAAGACATTGAGAAATTTTACATTTTGTAATGTATCTCGATTTTTTCAGGCCAACTTACTTCAATCCAAAATTTTTCAGCTTTGACATTTGAATGGAAAGTCAATCTAAAATACTCGCTGTTGTACATACGCTTCACTAACGTAAATCCAAAATCTAGTCACTCTGTGAAATAAGGGGTATTACTTAATGATTTAAACTTAATCTGAGCATATCACATTGTTGTAATTTCTGATTGTAACCTTTTTGTAACCACATCACTATTAATTGAGCATAAATTTTCTAAATAGGATTCAAGCCAATTTTCAACTAGAGAAGCTGGGATAGGTGGAGAAAATAAATAGCCCTGACCATAATCACAACCTAAAGCAAGTAAATTATTGGCTTGTGCTAATGTTTCTATACCTTCAGCGACAACATCTAAATTGAGGATATGTGCTAACCTAATAATTGCTTGCACAATGCCAAAATTTGCTTGACTATCTGAGATTTTTACGATAAATGAACGATCAATTTTTAAGGTATCAATGGGTAGATTTTGTAAATAGGAAAGAGAAGAATAACCTGTACCAAAATCATCAATACTAATTTTAATCCCGGCTTTTCTAAGGTTGGTTAGACTATCAATAATTGCCTGGGTATTGTGCATTAATTTTGTTTCTGTCATTTCTATTTTGAGTTTTATTTTATGCTCATCTAAAAATTTAGCAAGATTAATGATGCTAGGGACTAATTTAGGTTCATGTAACTGTATACTAGATATATTAACTGATATACTCAAGGGAAAATGATTTATTAATTGATTTTCCCAGATTTTCATTTGATTAAATACTGTTTCTAAAATCCATTCACCGAGGGGAATAATTAATCCTGTTTGTTCGGCAATAGGAATAAAATTGGTAGGGCAGATCCAACCTAACTGGGGATTTTGCCAGCGAATTAAGGCTTCAAACCCTATGACTTTATGGGTGGAAATCGAAACTATAGGTTGATAAAACAGTTGTAATTCTTGATTATATATAGCTTGACGTAGTTGATTTTCGATATTTAAACGATCCAAAATTTGAGTTTGCATTTTCTGACTGTAAATTACAGTTGAATAGGAGGTTGCTAAATTGTTCTTAGCATTATAATTTGCTATTTCTGCTGCGCGTAGAAATTCTTCTGCTTCTTGAAAGCCACTCGTAGATTTTACGATCCCAATAGCAATTGAGGTATAGGTTAAAAAACCATCTAAGGCAAAGGGCAGATTTAGTAAATCATGGATTTTATTGGCGTTATTTTCTAGGTTATGGAAATTATCAAGATTAGCAAATATGATCACAAATTCATCTTTACCAACTCTGGCTAAATAATCGTTATTGGAGACAAGTGTTTGCAGACGTTTGGCGATTTCAATTAATAGTTGTTCACTTTTAACATGACCAAATCCGTATTTAATATTACGATATTGGCCAATATCTAAAAAGAAAACTGCAAATTTATGATTATCATGACTGGGATTATTAATGTGTATTTGCAAAACTTGTAATAAAGAATTACGATTAGGTAAACCTGTTAATTCATCTTTAAATGCTAAGGTTTCAATTTCCGCCAGTGCTTGTTTGCGTTCACAGCGCATTTTTGCTTCACGCAATTCTCGTTGAACGGCGGGAATTAGTCTTTTTAAATTGTCTTTGAGTAAATAATCATCAGCGCCATGTCTCATTAATTCAACGGCGGTTTCTTCACCTATTGCTCCAGACATGATTAAAAAAGGAGTATCTAAATTCAGTTGTTTAACTAAATTTAGGGCAGCAATAGCACTAAATTTAGGCATAGAATAGTCAGTTAAAATTATATCCCATGCTTGATTTTTTAAAGCAGCAGACATGGCTTCAGAATTGTCTACTATGTGATAAGTTACGTCATAATTAGCAGACTCTAAGTGTAAGATGAGTAATTCTGCATCATCTATACTATCTTCCGCAATTAAGACTCTAATTTGATAATTCATAAACATTTAGGTTAGGTAATAAAAAGGAGTGGATTGCTAAGAATTAGTACAACAGGGCATGAATAAACAAACCATCATAAGTGGCTGAAAAGCTTGTGAAATCAGCTTTCTAAATTTTTAATTCCGCTCTGCGGTACTAGCCACTACATCCCTAACTGTTTGATGAGTTCTACAAAGTCGCTATCATCCACGGCTTTGGGGATATAGTTATTGCAACCTAAACCATAGCCTTGCCTACGATCGCTCTCTTCTTGGGAGGTCGTCAAAATCACAATAGGTAACAACTTGGTGAGAGGATCGGCTTAAATCTCCCCAATTACATCTAAACCATTAATTTCGGTTTTCTTCCAGTTTAGCAGAACTAAGTCCGGTAGAGTAGCCAATGTCTGAATTTTTAGTAAAAAAAGTGATGATAATTTACAGTATTTTGAGTGATGATAAGCAATTATGAAAAATAAATTTCATAGGTAACAGGTGACAGAGAAGAGCTAGAGATATTTATCCTGTTTTCCCAAATGTGTAATTAATTGTTCGTAATCACTTAAATATATAATTAATTCTAGTTATATATGCTCAAATGATGGTAGTATTCATGCTTGATCATTTAGTACGGAACTTTCAAGACGACTTACTTATATAGTAAAATAGAAGGTTGCGCCTTTATCCACGACTGATTCAGCCCAGATATTTCCTGTGTGACGATTAATAATTCTTTGTACAGTTGCTAAACCAATTCCTGTACCGGGAAATTCTTTAGTAGTATGTAGACGTTGAAAAGGTTGAAATAGTTTATTGTCATAGGTGGCATCAAACCCAACTCCATTATCACGTAAAAAGTAAGTTAAGCCAGAATCATTTTCATGATTGTCAACTAAATAACTTAGTTCTATTTCTGCATTTGGTTCGCTTGATGTAAATTTCCAAGCATTATTTAAGAGGTTTTCCATCATTATTCGTAATAATTGGCGATCGCCATTGACAATTAAATTAGGGGTAATTAACCATTTCACTTGTCTCTCTGGTTTAGTTTCTGTTAATTCTTGGATAATTTCTTGGGCAATTTGACTTAAATTAACTTGGGTAAGGTGTAGTTCACCACGAGTCACCCGTGAAAGTTTTAATATATCATCAATCAATCTGCTCATCTGCACCGTAGCATTACAAATCCGGTTGAGATAATGTTCCCCTTTACTATCTAGTGTATCTTGATAGCGTTCTAAGAGGATTCTACTAAATCCATTAATTGCACGAAGAGGAGAACGCAAATCATGGGAAACGGAATAAGAAAAGGATTCTAGTTCTTTATTCACAGCGATAAGTTCACTGGTTCTTTTCTGCACACGCTGTTCTAACTGATCATTTAATTCTCGAACTTTAGTTTCACTTTCACGTAGTGCTGCTTCTGCTTGTTTTCGAGATGTAATATCAATAATAAATCCTTCAATTGCTGGTGTTTTCTCTCCATCGCATGAGGAAGTTGGCATACCTTTTTCCCATAAATATTTTTCTGATCCACTTTTAGTCAAAATTCGATATTCTATTTCATAAGGTAGATTTTCATCCAGAGATTTTTCAATTACATGAGCAATTTTTTCTATATCTTCTGGAACAATCAAATCTTGAAAACTAGGATAACTGCCTCTAATTAAGACGGCTTTACTGTAACCAGTAATAGCTAAACAACCATTACTAATATTATCTATAGACCAATCAAGATTTTGACTGCGAGAAAAGACAATTCCTGGTAAAGTGTTGATGAGATTAGATAATTTACTACGGCTTTTTTGTAAGTCATCATTCATATTTTTTAACTGAAGAGTACGTTGCTGTACACAGATTTCTAAATTTTCGTAAGCTTGTTGAAGTTGTTCCTGGCTTTTTTGGTGTTTTTTATCAATGGCATTTAAGTATCTAGCATTCCACCAAACTACCATAGCTAATACCAAAATATTCATCATAGCTCTGATGAGAAATCCATTTTCTATATTAAATATATTGCTACGGTAAGTAAATAAAAATAATCCTGTTGTCAGAATAGGAATACTAATAACTATAGGTAAAAGACGACGGGCAATAATTCCACCCAAATAAGAACTCATTACTACTTCCATCCAACCTTTTTGGGGGTCATTTAATAAAATTCCTACACTAATTAATATGAATGCTATACTGGTATGGAGTGCCATAGTTGTAAAAGAGTTAAGAAGATATAAATTACTAATACCTAATCCATAACTAACTAATCTTAAGAGGGCAATTAAAAAAATAATTAGGGCTAAAAATTGGATCAGGTGAAAGAGTTTTTGCGATCGCGCAATTAGGGCTAAACCTAATAAAAAAAGACATATTGCTGTATTTGGTGACATTCTCCCCGGTGTCGAGGTAGCTGGAATATTTTGAGATTCTCGAATTATCAGTTCATCAATACCTAAATTGACATTAAAACTATATTCGATGATTGTTAGAAACCCTATCAAGCAGACAATGATCCCAAAAAACATATATATTGGTTGATACTTAATTGGTTTATTCCATAGCCACAAAGAAATTCCACCTAATAAAAACCCGATAGCGGTATTTATTTTCATCGTGGCAAATCCTGGGATCACACTTTTGAGGATTTCTATATCAAATATCCACCCTAGAAAAACAATAAAACCAATCAAGGCTGTGATTTTTCCTAGAATAGTAGATATATTCGAGGTAAACCAACTAAAGAACATTGTTAATTTTAGTATCATATATGACTCTGATTCTTACTTGGTATTATCAATTTAGCTGCTGGAGAATATATGATTTTTTTAGAGAAAAACTGGACTTACGCAAAACCTACTTCAAATACTATCATTGCGACGTAAGGAAGCAATCTCAAACCCCTATATTTCGTTAAAATGCGTAAGCCCTAAAAAATATAAAAAAGCGGCTTAAAATAAAAACAGTATTAATTTAAACTATAATTCAAGATTATACAAGTGTAATGATATTTGCTGGGATCAAATATGTCTGCTATATCTAAATCTATCCCTCTAAATTTTTATATCCAAGGTGAAGGATTTCCCATTCTCGGTTTACATGGTCATCCTGGTTCTGGTCGCAGTTTGTCTATTTTTATGGATCATTTATCCCAACGTTATCAAACTATTGCACCAGATTTGCGCGGTTATGGTAAAAGTCGGTTTCAGGGCAAATTTGAGATGCAAGACCATTTAGAAGACATAGAAGCCCTGCTAGACGATTTAAAAATAGAAAAATGCCTCGTATTAGGATGGTCGCTAGGAGGAATTTTAGCCATGGAACTGGCAATGCGTCTACAGCAACGGGTAACGGGGTTAATTTTAGTTGCTACGGCGGCCAGACCTTGGGGTAATCATCCTCCCATTTCTTGGCAAGATAATGTTTATACAGGTATTGCCGGGATACTCAACTATATCAAACCGAGTTGGCAATGGAATATTGATACTTTCGGGAAGCGATCGCTGTTTCGCTACCTAATTCAACAACACACATCCACAGCTTACGGTTACATTGCTAGGGATGCTGTACCTGCGTACTTACAAACCTCATCAGCAGCTACCAATGCCCTCTACAGTGCCATTAGAGCAGGTTATAACCGCACTCCTGCCATCTCTCAAATTCAATGTCCTAGTTTAGTGCTTGCCGGTGAACAAGACCGACATATCACCGCTAATGCTAGTTCAGAAACAGCACAACATCTAAAAAACTCTCAATGGCGATGTTACCCCGATACTGCCCACCTTTTCCCCTGGGAAATACCGCAACAATTGTTAGCAGATATTGATAATTGGTTAGCAACTAACCCGCAGATTATGGCAGGTTAGACTAGGATTTAAAGGTTAAATATTTGGTTTATTCACCCAATTCCTGAATTAACACATAAGGTTCAACAATGAGGGCATTAAATCGTTTATTGCGGTTAAGATTCCATTCTCCCACCTGATCTAATGTGGGTTTTGCTAATAATTGTTCATCTATCCAACGTTGCACTGAAGGAATATTATCACTAGCGATCGCTTCTCCCACATCTAATAAATTCAAATTCTCTGCTACCACAATTACCGCATCTTTTTGAGCATGGGGAATTAACCAGTCCCACTCTGCTTCATCGAGATTTTGTTGTAGTTTTTCTCTTAAATCTGACATAATTCTGCATTTTTTGGTTATTAGTTTGATTTTACAATATCAGAAGGAAATTTTTTATGCGGCGTTAATTTTTTTTAACGCACCGGAGAGACACAGAGGAGAAGAAGGAAGAAATGTTTATATGTCTTTTATAATCGTTATATTTCGATTAAATATTCAGGAGGTAATAAATCCAGAAACTGACTTTTTATTTTAGCAAAGTTTTTATTATCTTTAAGAAACCAAGAAATAAATAACTGTTTTTTGGCTCTAGTTAAAGCGACATAAAATAACCGCTTTTCTTCCTCGATTTTATTATCTCGTAAACTGAAATAACTAGGAAATTCCTCTTCACACATACCTGGAATAAAAATATGATCAAATTCTAAACCTTTAGATTGATGAATTGTAATAATTAAAACTTGATTATTTTCTTGAGAAATTTGATCTAAATTTTTAGCTAAAGCTGTATATTCAAGAATATTTCTTAATGCTGTATCAGGATGTAGTTCTAAATTATCCTGTGCTTGAAAAATCTTGATTAACCTTTTGAGATTTTCTAACCTATATGGTTCATGATATTCATAATAATCATATAAACCCGACTCAATTACAATATTACCTAATAAATCTGCTGGACGTAATTTTTGGCTGGCATTTTTCCAACTGTGAATATCATTAGCTAAAGGTTCAAATTCCTCTCCATAACGATGAACTAAAGCTTGACGATAATCAGCACGATATTTAACTAAAGGAATGAGAATTGCTAATAATTCTACAGTTGTATGGGTATCATCAAGAGCGCGATGACTGGGTAAATAATTAAGGTTTAATTGAGTTGCTAAATTTTCTAAACTATAACCGTCTGCTTTAATAAAACGTTTTGCTAAATCCCAGGTATCTCCCCATATAAATTCAGGAGTTGATAAACCTAATTTTTGGGCATCAGCTATAATCATTTTAATGTCAAAACCGAGATTATGTCCAACTAAAAAAGCATCTTCCACAAATTCTATAAACTCTGTAAATACATCACTATAATTTCTCCCATTTTTAGTTAAAAATTCATCACTATAACCATGTATTGCTTGTGAATCTCCCACAGGTACAGTATTTTTAATATAAGCATGAAATTCTGATGTTATCTCACCATTAATTAATGTAATAGCAGCAATTTCAATCACCTCATCTTTACCAGCTAAAAACCCTGTAGTTTCTACATCAAAAACTACTATTTTTCCTGAATCATAAGCAGTAATTAAATTTCTAAAGGGATCACCATCAATAAAAGTTTGTCTTGCTCCCATATCGGTTAATTTAAACCCACAAACTTCACCTTCGTTAATTACGTTATTAATAGTAACATTACCAATTCCCCGACTGGGACGGAGTAGCATTCTCAGCATTGAACCTGTATCAAAAGGATTGACAATAAATCGTAAATAAGCGAGAGCGTCTTTAATTTCTTGACGCATAAAAAATTGATGTTGTTCAACGGTGATACAGGGAATATTTGACTTTTCTAAGATTTTACTAATTACCTCAATGCGTTTATGAGTACGAGTTAAAACAGCAACTCGATTATATGGAAAATCAGGATTATTTTCTGCTAAATTTTTAATTTGTTCAGCGATCCATAATCCTTCATCATCTTCATTCTTCGCTGTATTAATAGGAATTAATTTGCCATTTTCACAATTAGGTGCAGGAGTTATTTTTGTATATCGTGTTTCAAAGGAATCAGCAAAAACAGAAGCGGTATTTAATAAAGTTTTCGTAGCGCGATAATTCCAAACTAAAGAATATTCTTGAGGTTGAAAATCTTGTTTAAATTCCCTAACCACTTGCTCAGGTTCAGAACCTCTCCATTCATAAATAGTTTGATCTAAATCTCCAATAATGGCAATATTACCAGTTCTAGCAGCTAAATTTCTGACAATTTCATATTCTGTTAAATGAGTATCTTGAACTTCATCAACTTGAATAAAATCAAACCGATTTTTCCATCTTTGTCTAATTTCTAGATAGGAATAAAATAAAGAACGCACAGAAAAAATTAAATCAGCAAAGTCTAAACCATGACGTTCTTGCAAAATAGTTTGATACTTACTCGCTAATCTTGCATCACGCATTCCTAAAGGTAAAAATAATTGCTCCAAGGGATAATTAGGAGATAGTTGTACATAACTAGCTTTAGTTTTACAATCAGATATTTGTGAGAATTTATCTTGAATATCTTTATCTTTACTTAATCCGAAAATTTCCTTAATTAATCGTAAACAATCACTATCATCATAAACTACAAAATCTGCGGGTAAACCGATATTTTTCGCTTCTATTCTGAGGATAGAAGTACATAAACTATGAAAGGTTTTGATTGTGATATAACGGAATTGTTGAGGACACATTTGCACTAACCGTTCTTGCATTTCCTTTGCTGCGCGGTTAGTGAAAGTGAGACAAAGGATTTTTTCGGGAGGAATACCTTCCTTAATTGCTTTCACTACTCTTGCTGATAAAACGCGGGTTTTTCCAGTTCCCACGGGAGCTAATATTAATAATGCTCCTTTGATGTGGTTGATGATTTTTATTTGTTCTGGGTTGGGTTGGGTTTTTGACATAGAGAGGATAATCTTTTTTAAGAAGTCGGGGATCTTAATTTACTTCAAATAAGGATAGTTGTCCTTCTCTTTTTAGTCTCCAACTGTCTTCTCCTATCCGTTCTCCAATATCTTCTAAAACTGTCAAAGTTGTTTGATTTTCTGGTGTTGTACCGTTTTTTAAAAGTGGTAAAAGATGCAATACTATTTCATCAAAATTGGGATTTTTCCTTTCTCGTTCCATTCTGCGTAAGTAACTAATTAAATAGTATTTAATTCTTAATCTTACATCTATATGTGATTTGAATTTTGCATCTTTTTTCAGTGTGAAAAGTTCTGTTTTTTCATCGTAGTCGAAGTTTCCTAATAAAATGGGTGTTAAGTCAGAATATTCTTTTTTTAATAGGTCTAAAAATCCTAGTTCTAAACCTTTAATAATTAGTTCATCGTTAATTTGTTCCAAGGTTGCACCATCATTTTTAGCAATTATTCCTTCTATGGTTTGAATTACAATTTCTGCAATATCCATTCCTAAGTTAGCTTTCATGATGGCTTTAGGACTGCGAACTTTACGGAAATTAATGATTAGTTGTCCTGATAAAACTGTAAAAGGATTTTGTCTTTTTTTAAAACTTGTTTGTCCATTTTTTTGTGGTACTGCACCGATATATTCAAAACCACAACTTTCCGCAGTGTCAATAATTAAATGCCAAAATTCGGGATCTTTATGGGCAAATACAAATGATAACCAACGATCAAATTTTAAGACTCTATACATTTCTTTGATGCTTTCAGCTATTAGTTGATTATATTCATCTTTAGTTTTTTGATGTTCTCCTCCTTCTATTGCTTCTTGTTGATAGTCTGTTTCTGTTACTTCTAAGTCTAACCAAGCATTCCACATCACAGATAAATCTAAATAGGGAATTTTCTTACCATAGGGAGGATCTGTATATATATAATCTACACTCTCTTTAGGAATAGGAATAAAACTTAAATTTGTGGCTGTTCCTTTCAAAATTTGTGCATGAGAAATCGTTTTTTGATTAATAAAGTATTGCATTTCTTTTTTCGCAGCAACTACTTTTTTAGATCTCATTTCTAAATATGTTAAAATATCTATATCTACAGGTGACGGTGCAATTCTATAACGATAATATCTAAAAGCAGAAGAATCTCCTTGTCCTGCTGCTGGTTTATTTGGTGTTGTATGATAAGTTAAATTAGCTTTTGTCAAAAGTCCAGAAAACATTAACATTAATGAATCTCTAATATTTTTTGTTTTCTCTTTTTTAATAATTGATTTTAATAACCCTAGTTGTGCTAGTTGTTTATCACTAAATAACTGTTCTACTGTTTCCACATCCGAACCTTGAGGTAATTGTAAACCTTGAGGATAGGGATATTTTTTTAATGCTTTTTGAATTTCTATTTCTGTAGTTGGTTCTTGTTTTTGATATTCAGTCTTTATCCTTTCAAAAGCTGCTGAAAGTTCATCAAAATCTACAGGAGCAATTAAAGAATTAACTAGAAAAACCGCCATTGGATTAATATCTGTACTAATGGCTTTTCTATTATTCATTAATGCTTCAATAACTGTAACTCCACTACCACCAAAAGGATCAAGAATTAAATCTCCTGGTTGACTAAAATTTTTAATATATTCAGCTACCACATTCCAAGCTTGTTTAGTAAAATATCCATGAACTCCAAAATGTCTTTTAGCAGTTTGTTTTTTTTACGGGTATTTCTGCTAATAAAGAACGAGTATTATAATCAAACTCACTTTTAGCTTTAACTGTTACCGTAGTAGGTTCATAACTAAAGTTTTTACCAGATTGAAAACTAGAAGGTGAGAGAAATTGGGTTAACTTATCCCAATGAAAATTTATTTCATCAAGAGAGAAAAACAAAACCGGGATATTATTTCCAGTGGTTTTAAAAATAGCCAACTCTACACCATTACAAAGTGCAAAATAATTACTTCTAATTTCTGGATGGGTAGCATAACTATAAACCTGTGCCACATGATCACCATCTTGAATATTTTGATTTGGTGATTTTGCATCTAGTACCCAAGCAAAATTATTTTCTACCTTTAAAACATAATCAGGAATAAGATTAATAGGACGTTTTTTACTACCAATCTTTAAAAACGGATGTTGTAAAGTTTTACTGCGAACTATATTAATTTCTGTATAACCTAAAGCTTTTAAAATTGGGAGAATAATTACTTCTCTCACACTATCTTCTTTAAAATCAGAGTTGTATTTTAGAGAGGAGAAATCTAAATTACCGAAAATATTACTAATATTACTCATTTTCTTGAATCCTTATAAATATTCAGCTTTAAACTAATATGATACTTAAAAATATCGGTGATGTTTGCATTTGTTATAATTGTTATCAACATTACTGAATAATGAACATAGTTTTTAAAGAAACTTAATAAAACATTACTTCCTTAATTTTTATTTTTTTATAAGATTAATAAAATGTAATCTGAGATTCTCAACTTTTATAGGAATAATATTTTTGATTTATGAAATGATAGGTATAGTGCATAAGTTGTGTAGGTTGGGTAGAACGAAGTGAAACCCAACATTGCTGATAATACCTAAATTGCTGATGTTGGGTTGCGCGTTGCTTAACCCAACCTACAAAGATTTTTATGCAGGTAAATAAATTAGCAAATCATATTGTCGAAATTTGATATAATTGTTGGGTTGAGAAAATGAATCTCAATCTACTAATATATTCAATTTAGCAATTTCAAATATCTGATGTATAATTAGATATATCTTATTCAGAACCACTCTAGGTAATTAAATGCTATGGAAACAATAACTTTAAATTCTCATGTTGGTGAAGATGGAATATTACATTTAGATATTCCTGTAAATATGAGTAATACTGATTTAATTATTACTATTATTTTAAAACATAGTGATAATTTTCCACAGGAAACTAAATCTAAAGGAAAAGGTTGGCCTGCTAATTTTTTTGAAGAAACTTCAGGATGTTTAAAAGATACTCCTTTAACTATAGATTCAGAAGGTGTTTTTGATGATTTGGAGGATTTTAAATTGTCATGAAATATTTGTTAGATACAAATTTATGTATTAAATATCTGAATGAGGATTTAATTATTCGCCGCAAGTTAGAAAATACTGACTTAGAGGATATTGCCGTTTGTTCAATTGTGAAGTTAGAGTTATTTTATGGTGCAATGAGAAGTGATAATCCTGATCAAGTTTGGGCAAAAGTAAAGCGATTTTTAGAAGTATTTATTTCTTTACCTTTAGATGATATTTCAGCTTTAAATGCCGGTAAAATTCGGGCGCAGTTAGCAAATTTTGGTACTCCCATTGGTTATAATGATTTATTAATTGCTTCTATTGCATTGTCTCATGATTTGATTTTGGTGACTCATAATACTAAGGAATTTGTCAGAGTTGAAGGGTTGAAAATAGAAGATTGGGAAATTGAAAGATAGAAATGTGAGTAATTTTTGGATGAGAATTTGATATAAATGTTGGGTTGCGCGTTAATTAACCCAACCTACAAATTAACATGGTGCGTTACTAGCTTTTAATCCTATCAACTGCTATATTAGTTATATTAATAGATGAGGACAAGTTATGGCTTTTCCTACAGATTTAGAGATAAACTTGCCATATCTTTATGAAGAAGATAACGAGAAATGGCTAGAAATCACAATTAAACTCTTAAAAGAAAAAAGATTAACAGAATTAGATTTAGATAATTTAATTGAAGAGTTGGAGTTATTGGGTCGCAGAGATAAATTAGCAGTAGAAAGTTTATTAGAACAGATTATTAGACATTTACTACTCTTGCAATATTGGACTGTAGAATCACGGTATAATGCTAATCATTGGCAAGCGGAAATTATGAGTTTTAGAAATCAATTACAGGATTATCTAACTACAAATTTACGCAAACATTGCGATGATAATTTAGATAAAGTTTATCAACAAGCCTTAAAATATGTGAATCAAAAAACCGGATTTTCGGTAAAATTTCCTAGTGAATGTCCTTATACTTTCTCACAATTATTAGATGTTAATTGGTTGCCATAACGGCATTGCTATTAATATTTCACCTTCCTAAATCGTGCATTTCATTAATTACCGTTGCACATTTTTTAGTCACTCTTTCCAACTCATCCCTATTAGTAGAACTAGGAGGATCAATTAATTCCCCAATTCTAATAGTTAAAGGCACTGGACGAGGTAAAGCAGAACCAGGTTGTAAAATTTGTTCACTTCCCCACAAACTCACAGGTAAAAAAGGCGCTTGAGACTTAGCAGCGAGGAGTGCTGCACCTTTTTTCGGGTCAGTAATACGACCATCGGGAGTGCGTGTACCTTCTAAAAATACACCTAGCGCCCAACCATTTTCTAAAAATTCTAAAGCAGCACGGATAGCATTGCGGTCAGCACTACCACGACTAACTGGGTAAGCACCGTATAATTTAATCGCCTGAGCTAAAACAGGAACTTTAAATAATTCTTCCTTGGCCATGTACGCGACTGGACGGCGCACGCAACTAGAAACTATAGGAGGATCAAAATAACTAGCATGATTACTAACAACTATGACACTGCCGCTTTGAGGGACATTTTCCGCACCATAGATTTTGCCTTTGAAATATGCGTGTAACATGGGGCTAACTACAGACCATTTAAAGGCGTGATACAGTGCCAAACTAATTAAAGGTTCACGATTTCTAGTCACGGAAGATAATGTAAATAAATGGAGTTAGGTTATAGAAAATTTGAATGCAACAGGAATCTTACCACTAATCTTTCATTCCCACAATCCCTAACGCACATTTTTCTGGTTTATGAAACTCCCAATTAACAGAACTACCATCAGTAATTTGTACTACAGATAAATCCTCAATTACAGGAGATAATCTAATAATAAAATCAATATAATTTACCTCTAAAACTGCTTGACAAAATCTTCTTTTTTTGTTCTGAATTTCAGGAATTTCATAATTTATATAATTTGATATTTCTGATATTTTTATAGTCATGAAAAATAATATTTGATTGATTATGAGTCACTAAGTAGTGAGATAAAATTACAGCACTTTGCGTAACAATGAGGTACACTAACAGAGTTGTAAGACAAAAAAGCCAGAAAAAGCATACATTTTGTAAGTTTGCCAACAAAATCCTTGATCATGTTAGATTTACTTGTATTGCTATGCAATGCTGGCGCGAACAACCCAAATTAAATTTCTTATTGTTTTATCAAATTCTCTTTCACTCTCACGACTGTAGTTTCTCCCTGAATCCCATAACGACTAACTGCGGAAATCGCCACATTTTGAATTTGAGGATTGGTCAGTAAATAGGAAGTTGTTTCTAAGGGTAAAATATTTGTTTGCCATTGATTTCCTATTTGAGTTTGTAATACCCATAAATGTGCTTTTTGCTGACCTTTTGCTTGCCAATTCAGTTGAAAATGTCCTGATTTTTCATCTTTATTAATTGTTAATTCTGGTTTACCTGGAGGTTGATTATTTAACCAAGGATAAGCAGGAGTTAAAGCAGGTTGCGTATAAACTTCTTGGGGTAATAAGGTAGAAATTCCGCCTTTATTTTGCATCAAAGGTTTGATACTAAAGTGAATATGACCACCAGTATTAGCAAAACCTCTAGTTGTGCGAATCTGATAGATTATTTCCTGTGCTGACCAATTTTGCTGAGATGGATTAGCTACACGACTGGTATAAAGTCCGGGAATAATCAGGCGATTTTGACTATTTTGAGATAACCACCAGTTAAGAAGAACCGGATAACTTTGAGGTGTTTGTTCAATGCGCCAATATAATTGAGGTGCTATGTAATCTAACCAACCTTCTTGTAACCATTTGCGAGAATCTGCATATAGTTGTTCATAGGGATTAAAAGCTGTGCCATTATTACTATTAGATATTTGAGGAGGATTACCAGGTTTCCAAACACCAAAGGGACTAATACCAACCTTTACCCAAGGTTTTTGGCTTTTAACTGTCTGATATATTCTTTGAATTAATGTGTTGACATTTTCTCGTCGCCAATCACTGCGGTTAAGTTTACCACCAGAATTAACATATTTTTGCCAACTGGTTTGATCGGGAAATTCAATATTTTTTCCCTGTTTATCTTTTTCAGGATAGGGGTAGAAATAATCATCAATATGAACACCATCTATATTGTAGCGGTTAACCACATCTTGTATGATTTTAATAGTCAGGTCTTGAACTGCTTTTTCTCCTGGATCTAACCAGAGATATTTACCATATTGTTTGACTAATTCTGGTTGAGTTTTGCTGATGTGGTTGGGAGAAATTGGTGTTTTGGAACTGGCGTGATAAGCACGATAGGGATTAAACCAAGCGTGTAATTCTAAACCTCGCTTATGTGCTTCCGTAACAGCAAACTCTAAAGGATCATAATAAGGAGTCGGTGGTTTACCCATTTGTCCGGTGATGGACTCTGACCAAGGATCATAGGGAGAATTATACAAGGCATCAGCCGCCGGACGGATTTGGAAAACTACCGCGTTGAGTTTCAAGTCCACAGCACGATCTAGAATAGCCAGGAGTTCTGTTTTTTGTTGCTGTGTGGTTAATCCTGATCTGGAAGGCCAATCTATATTTAATACTGTAGCAATCCAAGCTCCCCGAAATTCTCTGGGGACTGTTGGGGGGATAATATTTTGAGAACTGAGTTTGATCTTTTGGGTTTGTGCTGGAACTTCGGTAGCAATGGTAGGAATTGTAGCATTAGAGGCGATCGCTAACAGTCCACTCAGAAGAATAGTTTTGATATTCACAATCTTAATAAAAAAATTTTTAGTTCATAATGTAAAACAAACTCTATCATCTTTGATATCCAAATTCTTGTTAGTTAAAATTTCCCGTGTCAGCAATACTTAAAGATTCTACTCCATCAGTGCGCCTTTTGTCCCTCGATGTCTTTCGGGGAATTGCGATCGCCTCTATGATCCTAGTTAATAATCCTGGTAGTTGGGATCACATTTATCCGCCTTTAGAACACGCAGAATGGCATGGTTGCACACCCACAGATTTAGTGTTTCCTTTTTTCCTATTTATTGTTGGTGTAGCAATGCCTTTTTCTTTGGCTAAATACACACCAGAAAACCGCCCTACTCCTCAAGTTTATACCCGGATTATTCGTCGAGGTTTGATATTATTTGCCTTGGGTTTGCTGTTAACTTTATCCACCATGTTACTCGATTTGCTATTTAAAGGAACAGCATTAGATTTCAGTACAATGCGAATCATGGGAGTTTTGCAGCGTATTGGTTTAGCTTATATTATTGCTGCTTTCGCCGTTCTCAAGTTACCCCAGCGCAATTTGTGGATATTAGCAGGTTTTGTACTCATCGCTTATTGCCTAGCCATGCAACTAATTCCTGTTCCTGGTTATGGTGCAGGAAATTTGACAGCAGAAGGTAATTTAGGCGGTTATATTGACAGCATTTTAATAGGAAAAAAACACCTATATAAAGGTGGTCCATTTGACCCAGAAGGTTTATTTAGCACTTTACCATCGGTGGTGACTGTGTTGATTGGATATTTTACTGGTGTATGGTTACAAAAACAGCCAGTAAAAAATCAAACTAGCATCAATTTAGTGATTGTGGGTCTAGCTTTTTTAGTAATCGGTAAATTATGGGATTTTATATTTCCCATTAATAAAGCTTTGTGGACAAGTTCCTATGTTGTTTATACTGCTGGTTGGGCATTATTAGTGTTAGCTTTGTGTTATGAACTTATAGAAGTACGAGGTTTAAAAACATTAGGCTTTCCCTTAGAAGTAATGGGGTTAAATGCCATTTTTCTATTTGTTGGTTCGGGTTTGTTAGGTAGAGTATTAATCAAAACTCCAGTTGCTAATAATGGTTCAGAAATCATATCTGTGAAAACTTGGATTTACCAAAACTGGTTTAGTTCTTGGGCTGGAGATTTGAACGGTTCATTATTATTTGCGATCGCCAATATTATATTATGGTGGGTCATACTATATGGTATGTATCGCCGTCGTTGGTTTGTCAAAATTTAATGATTTTTGATATCCTATAATTTGCAATTACTTATAAGTAAAACTCTTCTGGGGTGGGCATCCTGCCTGCCCTAATTATGCAAATTAAAGGTCTTTCAGATTATAAATCCTCATCTTCTACCCAAGTTGAAGTTGTGGCATCAATATCGCTATCATCATCGTCCAAATATTCTAAATCCGAAACTGGGATTTTATGCAAATCTTCAATTACTTCTATAGCTGATTGATAGCGCTCTTTATAATTATCCATTACCATTTTATTGATAATTGCCGCTAAAGGTGCGCTAACTTTTGCATATTGTAACCAGATGCAATTGCCATCTCCATCAAATTTTAATTCATGGGGAGCAATACCCGTTAAAGCCTTAATACTAATCATACCAATCGCGTAAATATCACTATTATATTTAGGACGGCCAACACATTGTTCAGTTGGTGCATAACCTTTAGTACCAATTCCAATTGTAAAAGCAGTTGATTCCAAATTTTCTGTAATTTGTGTACTTACTTCCTTAACAGCACCAAAATCTATCAATACCAGTTTACAATCAGATTCTCGCCGAATGATATTACTAGGTTTAATATCTCGGTGAATTACACCATTCTCATGCACAAATATCAATATTTGCAACAAGTCTTTTAATATTTCAACAACATAACTTTCTGGAAGAATTTTACCTGATACTAATTCTTTACTTAGTGTGTCACCATGTATATATTCTTGAATTAAATAAAATTCTTCATTTTCTTCAAAATAAGCTAGAAGTTGGGGTATTTGATCGTATATTCCCAATTTTTGTAGAGTTTTTGCTTCAGCACTAAATAAACGTCTAGCTAGGACTAAATTTTCTTCTTTAGTTGTAGCTGGTTTGAGTTGTTTCACAACACATTGGGGGTGTTCAGGAAGTTGGATATCTTCAGCAATATAGGTTTCACCAAATCCTCCAGCCCCAAGAACTTTAATAATTTGATAACGTCCACTGAGGATTTTACCTTTTACTTCTAAATCTCTTTGTTGAATCAAGTCTTGTAGATCATCTTGGATGCTAAGAATTTCTTGAACAATGGGAGAAGTATGATATTTTTTAAATATTGTAACTAACTGTTTTTTGCTAATTTTCTCTTTAATAACTTCTGTACTAAAGTAAGCAACTCCATTAATAATTATACCTATAATTGGGATGGTTGTCGGTAAAATTAATTGCCAATAAATTACACTAATATAACTAATTATTGCCCAACCTATAGCTACTACTATACTTAATAGTAATCTATAAATACCATTGTTATTAATACTAATAATTAAACCTATGCTAGTAACTAATACTAGCACAAAAAAACATTTAAAATAGGATTTTTAATAGCTATACCAATAGTTTGATTAGTCATTAAACTAGCGATCGCATTGGCATGAACTTCTACACCAGGCATCCGTTCACTGCCAGACATCGCCACCGGATGAAAATCCTGTAGTGACTTAGCAGTAGCCCCAATAATCACAATTTTATTTTGGAAAAACTTGCCCTGTTGTAAATAACTATTCCAATTTTCTGGATCTAATACATCTATAAAAGGAATTGTGGTAAAAGTATCTTCATTCAGGGCTGTTTCATTCTAAAATCTGACATTTTATGTATTTACGACAATGCGTCATTTTAGGCTTCAGGAATTCCATCTCACAATGGCTGAAAACACCTAAATTCGTTGCTTAAATCTAGAATGAAATAACCCTGTATCTTCATTACCCCAAAAATATATGCGATCGCCCTTGGGTGGTGGATATTTTATCTGTGCAGATTTTAGAACCGCCTCTGCAAAAGAGGGAATTCTGGTATCTATCAACTTCACATCTGGTTCAAACTTGACATACTCACTCCCCAAATGATGAATTTTTCCATCTACATCTGGGGCAAAATCGGTAGTACCAATGGAGACTGATGCAGAACGAAACATCTCATGGGGTTGGTTTAGTTGTAAACTATGACCTTGATGTATAGAGGACTTTTCATAAACTGCGCCGAGGGTAATTTTATTACCATATTTTTTTAATACTTTCTGTAAACGCTGATCATCCTCCTCACCATAAACACCTACGGTGTACACACAAGTGGGTGTAAAGTAGAAAGGGAAGTCCCTGAGGAGATAAAACAGGTGGAAAATCCAATTTTGATTCATGCACAAGAGCATAAAGGAAAAACATTCGGCGACCCAAGGCTGGTAAAAAGGGGG
>JBJTUF010000105.1:0-4265 GCA_046080565.1 Cuspidothrix sp.
TACGTCTTTTTTACCTGATTTGATTAGTGAACTTGATTATTTAGTGAAGTTTACACAACAAAATCTTATCTTTATTTCTGCTTGACTACCTACTCAATTCTCCTCAAAGTTTTTTTCGACTTTTTCAGCAAACCCTAAGTACATTAGCTTAAGAAAACTTAACAAAAAACAAATTAGTAAAAATTTTGGGTTTCCTTTATTAAGCCAACTTACTGCTTTCGGATGTTACTCAAAAACATTCAGATAAACTCATACAGCCCAAAATAAACATTTTCAGCATAAAAATTCGGCTAAATATTAAGAAATTATGCCAAGCTCACTCTGAACAATCTTATTGAAATCTTTATGAAATGTATAGTTAATGAAGAAGCTATGAAGCCTAGCTGTTCCGAACCTCAATAGATACAAAATCTGGCTTCATCAACCCATATAGGTAATTAATTAGACGAGCAAACTATATTCTCGTGATAGAGGTAATTTGGTAGCGAGTTATGAATCAAAAGGACACATTCAGGGGAGACTTAAGCCAAACATCTCAACGATTCAAATAGGAACACATCCTATGCCGTATATAATTCCTAACAACAGTTGCGTGGGATGTGACAACTGCCGACCCCTATGTCCTACGGGTGCAATCACAATTCGAGATGATGAATATTGGGTTGATCCTACTCTTTGTAATAATTGTAAGGGTTATTATTCACAACCCCAATGTGTTATTGCTTGTCCAACAAATGCACCTATACCTGTGCAGGCGAAAAAAGGAAGATGTAAAGTTGAACCACGAGATGCTACCAGTCCAGATTTATTTTCTAATGGTAAAAATAACCCCTTCTCTTCAGCAATAGTTATTTGGGAAGCTTGTAATCTATTAGCACAAAGAACATCTTTACCATGGGACAAAGATGAAGATGGTAATTTACAATACAGTCGCTCAGTTAATCAAGGAAGAGGTAGAATTTCCTTTCATGTTCATGACCTATGTTTAGGTAATAACTGCGCTACTAATTTACAAACTATTGATCATTTAGACATCCGTGCTGCTTGTATCCATCTCATTTTTGCTGCTCAAATTACAGCCCTAGATCAACCTTGGGAAGAAGAATTTACCATTGATGAACGACAAATTGAACAGTATTTGGGCTTAGAAAAACGTAAAGACCTTAGCAAAAGTACCAAACTCGGTTTAATTAAATACATCGTTTATCAAACTTGTTCTCTCATGGTATCTATTGACTGGCCACAACAAGGTCGAGTTCCCGGTTTTTCTATTCAAAATAGTTATCTCTGGAATTTGATAGATACTCAGCACCATTTTCAAGAAGATGATCAAGGTTGTAAATATTTAATTGGCCTAACATTTACAATTAAAGCCGGGAATTGGACTCAGCATTTTTTCAACAGACAAGGATGTAAAGAACGCACCGCATTTTATCAATATGGTAGTCTTCCTAAAAGTCTATTAACCACAGTTATGAGTCTGTGGCAACAACATGAAGGGGCTGTAAGATTGATGCTTTGGTTATTATTTAAAACCAAAATGGGTAGAGAACAACGGATTACCATTCCTACCTTAATGCGCGTTGCCTATGGTGAAGAAAAAGTAACTCAAGCTGCTAGACATCGGGAGGAAAGAAAACGTCTACTGAAAACCTATGAAAATGATTTAGAAGTTCTCAATCATTATGGAGTTAAGCCATTATTTGATCCTGTTACCTATCCTCCAGAAATTCAACCTTTGTGGGCGAAATTAGTTGATATTCCTGAAGATCCCGATGAGGCTTTGGAATTTTGGATTAATGATGGTAGTGGTGAAAATCGCCTCACAGACAGTGGTCCCCGTGGTAAATGGAATTTGCTGATGAATGCACGAATTTTATCTTTTGAACTCCCTCCAGATTGGGAAAAGCGTTCAGAATCAGATAAAAAACAACGTCGTACCACTAAACCCAAAAGCAATCATCAACAAACAGGTAACTTGTTAGGGGAACAGGTTACAGAAGGGCGCAAAAAAATGAATCTTTCCCAACGAGAATTAGCCAAGCTGATGGAAAAAAGCCAAAGCTGGATTCGTGATGTGGAAAAAGGTCGTTTAAAAGCTAAACTAGATGATCAAATGCTTCTGAGACATTTGCTAGATATTCCTTAAATATAGAAGTCAAATCTCCCCGACTTCTTTTTAAAATTTTTCCGGTTGGGATTTTTCCAAAATGTTAATGATTAAGGCATTTTAAACTACATCGTAGTAAATGTCTTTCGCTGGCATTTTTATCCTGTTTATTAAGTAGTTATTTTGGCTAGTTAATATAATTATACTAATTTATTTAATAGGCGATTCCTACGGAGCGCTTCGCTATCGCATTTCATACTACCTACATTAAAAAGGCGATCGCACCTCAAACTTCCCAAAAGAGCGATCGCTATTCTGTAAAAACTAGAGAAAGTGAGCGATCGCTTCCAGAAGCTTTATTATTTAACAGCCAGAGTAGTTAAATGTCTTTCCCCCTTCAATCTCTCCTGAAATTAAACATTCACGTCCATTAACATTGATGACCATAACTGACCAAACTCTATCACCTGGCCTTAACTGCCTAGAAGATAACTGAGTCAAGCCTCGTTTACCTTCAATCTTTCGATTTACAACGTTCACCTTTGCACAGCGATTAGATGGCAATCTATAGTTCAAACTGCAAACGTTTAAGTATGCTTCATTACCTTGATTAAATTCATATGTTAAATTCGTTACAGTTTCTTGTGCAAAAACGAGAGGACTTAATGGTACAAGACTCAACATAGTGCTGACAGTAGACAAAACGCCAAGTACGATAGTTTTACGCATTTGAATGAACCTTTTTACTAAGCTATTAATGAGATTATGGACTAAACATACATTCTAATTATTTCTTAAAAAGTCCTTAAAATTCTGATATATAAGTAATAATAATTCTACCCCCCCCCCCGCAAAATTAGTTTTTCTGATGTATTTTTATATCCAATAGTTTAACATTTTATTTATCTATAGAAATATCCTGATTATGAAATATTTATGCCATCAATTCTAAAACTTTATAGAACATTATATCCACTTCCATAATTGCAGTTGCTTTATGGAAATTAATTGATAATTTATCCAGTAGAAAATTTATTATTAATTTTAAGTTTAATTTTAAGTGGCACAGGCTTCTAGCCTGTGAACCTACTAAAATAAAACTGTGAACCTACTAAAATAAAATCTGTGAAATGAGTAGTGTTAATTAATTGGAATAGATAACAGGCAGGATGCCTGTTCCACAATTTATAATTGAGAGTTAAATTATTTTAACTAAAATTCCTCCCATAAAAAAGGATAATCTTCAGGAGTTTCTACTAAATTAGCTTTAAGAGGATTTTCCCGAATATAATTCCAAGTATTCACAAACTCTTGATGATTTCTCATGATCCGATCATATCTTTCATCTTGCCAGACAACGCCAATATGCTTCATAACTTTGGGAATTTGCTTAGAACTATAACTTTTAATGCTATGTACAATACTGCTTAAAGACCAATATTCATCTTGAGATCTAGGTAAAGGCTGTATTAACCAATGAATATGATCTGGCATAATTACTAAGGCAAAAGTACGATATCTAATTTGATTTTGCTTTTGACTAGCATCAAAAAACAAACAACAGTTTAAAACAGTTTGTCTTGCTTCATTAGTTAATTCCAACTTCTCCCAAGTTTTAAAAGTGATAAAATAAACAGATCCAGCTAACTCCCAATGGGGTAAACATCTTTTTTTGATATCTAACTCTGGATTATTTTCTACTGGTAAAAGTTTAGATTGTTCTATTTCCATAGTTTTAATATAATGTTGTCCATGATTCATATTGAGAGTATATTAAAATTCACATAATTATAACTAATTAAGTTAAGTTAAGTGGCACAGGCTTCCAGCCTGTGAAAATGTAAAAATAAAATCTGTGAAAGTGTGAAAACCTGTCAAATGATTAATTTCAATTCTTGTAAGTAGATCACAGGCAAGATGCCTGTTCCACAATAAAATACAATATTTTACTGTATATTCCAGGTGAGTCCATCCAGACCCACCTGAACCTAAATTACACCAAAGCCGCCTGTTCCTCCTTACTAATTACCCTACCTTCATCCTCAAAACCAACAATTTGATCAAAATTCAAATAACGATACAAATTATCCGCAAAAGGATTAATTTTCTCCCCCACAATCTCCATATATTCCTTAACATTAGGAATACGTCCCAA
>JBJTUF010000106.1:0-4396 GCA_046080565.1 Cuspidothrix sp.
TTGTAAAGTAGTTCTCTAACAAAAGTTTCTTCCGTTTGTCCTTCTACAAAAATGTTGACTCGAATCATTTTGAAGGTCTACCTCCAATAATATTCTTTTTCCATAACTCTCCTAAAGTATAATCTTCTAACCACTCTTGTAAATCATCCTCATTTAATCTACGCAGTAATGATTTACCATCTTTTCTATCTACAACAATCACATCATTTGCTGTAAATTCATTTAATAATTCCACAGATTGAGTAGAAACAATTACTTGTTTTTCTCTAGAAGCTGCACGCATTAAAGAAGCAAGAATAGTAATTGCATAAGGATGAAGACCTAATTCTGGTTCATCAACTAAAATAGTTTCTGGTTGAAAAGCAGCAGGTTGTAAAAATACCGTTGCTAAACATATAAAACGCAGTGTTCCATCAGAAAGAAGATGAGCTTTAAAAGGAATATCCTGACCTTGTTCAAACCATTCTAATTCTATAAAATCTTGATTATGTGGAGAAGGACGCAATAAAAAATCATCAAAAAAAGGTGCAACAAGTCGGATTGTTTTGACAATTTGTTGATAAGATTGAGGATTATTATTTTTTAATAAATATAAAAAAGCTGCCAAATTACGACCATCTGGACGCAGGTAAATATTATCATTAATAGGACTAGGTTGTTTTACATAAGCACTGTCGCTGGTATCATGAAAATGATAAACCTGCCATTTTTTCATAGCTGGTAATACATAATAGTCCATCCTTGTATGACTACCTTCTAAAGCTTGAGTTTCAAAATGACCACTACTGATTCTAAGTTCTCCATTCTTGATCCACCAAAAAGATTCTTTGGAAAACATCAAACGGTTATCTTGAGTGGGTTCAAAGGTAGCAAAGTAACCATTTTGCCCAAAATAGAGTTCAATTTCCAATTTTTCAGTTGTTTTTCTCCCAAAATGTAATATTGAATCTGGTCCACCTTGACGACTAATAAAAACTTGTAGTTTCTTCTCAAGCATCTGTTCAATCATACGAAAAAAGCCAATAAAATTTGATTTTCCTGCACCATTACAGCCAATAAGTATGTTAAGTTGAGAAAGCTGAAGGTCACATTCTGCAATAGATTTGAAACCTTTTAAAACAATCCTTGATAGCTGTCTTGTACTGGTTAATTCTGTCATACTTTTTATTTAGGTCAAGCATTTACATTTATTTATGGAATCATCAAAATTCCCATCCTGTACATCCTCAAATCCTGGATATCCTGATTCTGACAAAATAGCTAACTATTATCCAGTCGTGTTAACCTACTCAAAAAAATGTTATTAAAAAGGGGTATTTTAGATAAACACCCCATTAATATTATTTACAATTCCAACTTTCTACAACACCTTAAACTGTTTCTGGTGTTACTTCTGCTGTTGCTTCTGGTTCTGGTTCTATATCTGGTAAACCATAGATAGAACGATAAAGTTTATTGTACTGTTTGGCAGATTCATACCAACTGAAATTTTCACTCATGCCGCGTTTTTGTAATTCTTGCCATTGGGGTTTGAAACGGAAACCTTCCCAAGCGCGAATCATACAGGTAAAGAGATCCAGTGGTTCATAGCGATCAAAGCAATAACCTGTACCTGCTTCATTGACTGGATCAAAGTGGCTGACGGTATCAACTAATCCCCCGGTGCGGCGGACAATGGGAACACAACCGTAACGCAAGGCCATCATTTGGCTGATACCGCAGGGTTCAAAGCGACTAGGCATTAAAAAGGCATCTGTACCCGCGTAGATGCGACGGGAAAGAGCATCATTATATAGGAGATAGGTGGCCATACGTCCGGGATAGCGGGATGCCAGTTGCCACATTTGGGTTTCATAATAGCGATCGCCTGTTCCCAAAAGGACAAATTGAGCATCTGTATAAGCCATGAAGCGGTCGAGAATTTGTAATACTAAATCCAGACCTTTTTGTTCTACCAACCTTGTCACCATGCCAATTAAAAAGGCATTAGAATTAACTTCTAAACCTACTTCTTCTTGCAAGGCGATTTTGTTAGCTTTGCGTTGTTCTAAGGTATCTATGGTAAAGGGTTGGGCAATATATTTATCAGTGGCGGGATCATAAATATCCGTATCTATACCGTTAATTATCCCTGATAACTTGCCACTAATAAAAGATAATAAACCTTCTATTTGTTCACCATAGGCGGGTGTTTTGATTTGCTCGGCATAGGTAGGAGAAACTGTATTTACCTTATCCGCAAACTGGACTGCGGCCGCCATTGTATTGTGTCCTTGCATATACCAGGGACACCAGGTAATTTTCTCTAAATACCAACGCCAGGGGCCTTGATAAGCAAGGTTATGAATGGTGAATACACTGGTGATATCTGGAGACTGATTTAACCATACAGGCAGCATTCCTGTGTGCCAATCATGACAATGGACTATATCTGGTTTCCAGTAGTTCCAGCAAAATTCCGCCGCCCCATTGGAAAATAAAGTAAATCTCCAATCTTCATCTTCTCCACCATAAATTCGCCGACCCATGAAGGCAGGATGCCCAAACAAGTACAAGGGAACATCAGTTCCAGGTAGTACACCTTCATAAACTGAAAAGTCCTGAAACATGGCGTATCCCTTCCAGATTGGATCTTGGGGAACTTGCATTTTGTCAGGAACAAAGCCATAGTAAGGCATGAAAATCCGTACATCATGTCCCATTTGTCTGAGGACTTTTGGTAATGCACCCACAACATCTCCCATACCGCCAACTTTGGCAATGGGAGCAGCTTCCGCCGCTACAAATAAAATTCTCATGGTAGATGGTAATTGGTAATTGGGGATTGGTAATTGGGGATTGGTGATTGGTGATTGGTGATTGGTAATTGGTCAGGACTTACGCAAAAATCCTCCGAAACTCTTATTCCTCTGTGTCCTCTGCGGTTCGATATTCCGTTATCCATGCGTAAGTCCTATTGGTAATTGTTGCCTCTTGCCTTCTGTCACCTATCACCTTATGCTCCCCGTTGAATCTCGGTAAAGATTTTTTCTAATATTTCTGTAGCACCTTGTTCTCTGAGAATACTGGCTAGTTCTGCGCCTAATTTTTCAGCATCAGCCGCCGCACCGGTAACACTATCTTTTACCAGTTGTTGACCATCAACGCTGGCAACAAGACCTTTTAAGGTTAATTTATCACCATTAATTGCCGTATTTACACCAATGGGGACTTGACAGCCACCTTCTAAAACTCGTAAAAATGATCTTTCTGCTAAACAGCGATCGCGTGTTGCTGGATGTTCAATAGCTTTGAGTAATTGAATTACCTCGGTGTCATCAGCGCGGCATTCTATCCCTAAAGCACCTTGTCCCACTGCATGGAGAGAAATTTCTGAAGGTAAGATTTGATGGATGCGATCGCTCATTTCCAATCTTTCTAACCCAGCTACCGCTAAAATCAAAGCATCATACTCACCAGCATCTAGTTTAGCCATGCGTGTAATTAAGTTTCCCCGCACATCTTTAAATGTAAAATGAGGGAATTTATGGCGTAACTGTGCCAGTCTCCGCAGAGAAGAAGTACCAATCACCGCACCTGCTGGTAAAGTCTCGATTGTTTGACCTTTATACTTTTCATGCAGCACCACTGCATCTGCTGGGTTTTCCCGTTCTGTAATCGCAGCTAAAGTTAATCCTTCTGGTAAATTAGTGGGAAGATCCTTGAGAGAATGCACAGCAAAATCAATCTCTTTATTGATCATGCCTAATTCCAGTTCTTTGGTAAATAGTCCTTTATCACCAATTTTGGCCAATGCCACATCCAGGATTTTATCCCCTTGTGTAGACATGGTATGGACTTCAAAAGTAATGTCGGGAAAGCTTTTCTGAAGTTGTGCTTGTACCCAATATGTTTGAACTAAAGCTAGTTGGCTTTTACGTGAACCAATACGAATAGTGCGTGCAGGACTAGAAACTGAAGTCATAAAATTGTATGTCAAACTAGGCGATAAATTAACATTTATCTAGACTACCGCAGCAAGTGACTTACCGGATAGAATACTTGGTTCACATTTCAAGATGAGGATGGGTGATGGTTGACGGTTGAGTGTTGACTGTTGTACGGGCGAACGTCCGTTAGCCCCTACTACTCCCCTACTCCCCCTGCCTCCCCTGCCTCCCCTGCTCCCCCTGCCCCTCTGCTCCCCTGCCTCCCCTGCTTCCGTAAGTAGGGGCAACCACGGGGGGATTGCCCCTACTGCTCCCCGCCTTAACTTCTACCGTGTACACAGAAGTTTAATCAAGTTGCCTAATAGGGTTTTCATGCCCCCTAACCCCCAATTCTGGGGGAATAAGAATTTCAAAGTCCCCCAAATTTGGGGGATTTAGGGGGCTAAATAATCACAAAACAAAGACAG
>JBJTUF010000107.1:0-21635 GCA_046080565.1 Cuspidothrix sp.
CGAAAAATGGTCATTTGGGGATTTGAGATTGGCGATCGCCACCTAAGATTTAGACTATTTTGTATCAAAATTATCATCAAAGGTATTCAAAACTCCGAAATTACCGATTGTGACACCAGGGGGTGCGGAATGTGGGTTATACTCACTAATCTAGGATTAGGGAAAAATTAGGTAACGTCTGATAAAACCAAATGACTTCTAGTAGGCAACAACAAATTAACTTATTATATATATGGAGTGGGTTTATTGTCTAAATTAAGGAAAATTCAGGGAATAATTACACCTGCCTCTGAAAATCCTGATTATATAATCAATTCCCTAATTTATCTCCATATAACTGCTGTGCGGCCATTGTCCTCCTAATAAGGCGTAAATTTCTACAGGTTTAGCGGAAATTGTCACACCAATCTCATAAGATGTACCTGTGAAAGCAGCAAAGCGGCGACAAGCTTGATCATAAAAATGACTACGGCGATAATTTTTATTAGTTAAATCAATGGCAAACAATCCATAAAAATAACGAGGAATACTTTGTATTGTTTCAACAATTTGACCTAAATTTCTCGCCAAAATTGCATTTCTGGGAACTTCTGTTCCCCAAGCAGTATCTAATGCCCAAGATGCAGAACTGAGGTGAGAACCGCCACAAATTCCACAAAGTCTAGGAGTAACAATTAAACCAGCTTGGGGGCCTTTACCACGTAAAATGATTTCAAAACCGCGAAAAAGTTCGGCATGAGTCCAAGCATTTGTGACATATCCATTTTCGATTTCGACACGCACATCTAAATCACCCTCGACTCTACCAACGGGTGAAATATCTAATGTTTGAATTGGCATATTTGTCCTTTGTCAGTTGTTAGTTGTCAGTTGTTAGTTGTCCTTTGTCAGTTGTTAGTTGTTATGAGGTTTTTTTGTTTCGCGCATACACACCTGAAGAGTAGGGATAAAAAAATAACTGTGGACAGAACCCTCTTAACTACTGACCACTGACTAATGACAACTGACTAAACGGTAAAAAAGTCTTCTTCTGCCCATTTAGGGGCTGTGTTTTTGGCAACAAGGGTGAGGACTGCGTAATCTTTGTGAGTGACTCCAGGGGGTATTTCTTTGGGAACTCCCATGACGGTTTGGGTTTTAAAGACTGTTCCGGGTGTAAGGTCGAAAAAGGGAAATTCGGGTTCTGTGCAACCTAAACAGGGCATTCCAGCGCGGGTTTTGGAGGAGACGCGGTTCCAGAGAATGCGGTTACAGGAGGAATGAGTCATGGGTCCACGACAACCTAAGTCGTAAAATAGACAACCTTTCCGTTGTCCGAATTCTGCCGTTGTAGCTTTATATGCAAAGTGGATATTGCGGGTACAACCGGTTTGGGTGTAGGTGTTGAAGAAGGTTTGGGGACGGTGAAGTTCATCGAGAACTATATCACCAATTCGTCCAGTGGCGATCGCTACTAATATCTGCGTTATCCAGTCCGGGTGTGCAGGACAACCGGGAATATTAATGACAGGTAAACCAGCTTGACTAACAAACTCTTTACCTAAAAAACCGCCTTCTTTTCGTTTGAGAAATTGCAGTCCTTCGGAGTCGCTGGGGTTGGGTGACATGGCAGGAATTCCTCCCCACGTTGCACAGTCTCCCACGGCCACAACAAATTGTGCAACTTTAGCTAAATCATCTAACCAATCTTTCATCGGACGGTCGGCAAACCTGTTCCATTCTCCTGTATTATTAGGGGCGTTAACGACGCTACCTTCAAATACCAAAATATCTACAGGAGTTTTACCAGAAACACAATCCCATAATAGGTTTTGGAGGTTATCACCTAATTCTAAACCCAAGGAAGGATGCCAAAGAATTTTAATACCGAAATCAGCAATTAAATCACAAGCTGTAGGTTCTTCGGCATTAAGAAATGACATGGTGTTACCCGAACAAGCACCACCTTGTAACCAGAGTACATTAGTCATTAGCTATGTATTTTTAGATATGTTAATAATGCCCAATTGAAGCGGTTGATAGAGGATCTACTTGTAGAGAATCACCTATTAATAAATACTTATAATTTTATATTAAGGTATGATTTAAAGAGATTAACATTCTTTAAATAAAACTTAAGAATTCACAAAATTGGATGTTTTAGTAACAAAAAAGTGACAGTAAGAATGTAGATATTAAAACTAATCCGCACTCTGTGAGATAACTTCCCCAACTTTCAGAGTTTGTCCATCTACTGTTACTTCATCATCGTCTACTAATTTCCGCCCTCTTCTTGTTTCCACTATACCATTAACTTTTACCTCACCATCAATAATCATGAGTTTAGCTTGACCCCCGGTAGCAGTGATACCCGCAAACTTTAAAAACTGATCGAGTTTAATCATCCCTTTTTACCTACTTGTGAAAAAGTATCATCCATAGCAATATACCAGAATCTTGGCTTTTCATACACTTAGGACTTACGCAAAAAATCCCTGAAAATCCTATTTCTCCGTAACCTATGTACTTGAAGTGGTTCGTTATTCCGTAACTTGTACGTAATTCCTATTAACTCATACCAATTTTATATGAAGCTGCATATATTTATTAACCTCCAGCGTTGCCGTCCTCCCTTGCAACGGGGGAACTACAGGAGGGTATTATTTTGTTCATCTTCATAGAGAATTAGTATCAGTTTTATTTCTTTTTTCTTTAAGCTAAAGCCTAAAAGCTAAAAATCAGGATATTTTCGGTAAAGTGGAAGATTTAAATAAATTTAATAATCTTTTTTGGAATGACTACTCCGAATGATTAAATAACTAATTGATAACGCAAGAATTGCAATACCTAAACCAATAATTTCTATCCCTTCCGTAACTTTTAAATCAAGAATAATAATTTTTCTAGCAATAGCAATTAAAGAAGTTACAATTACCAATTCAACCTGTAAAACGTGCTTTTTTAAATAACCCGTAATATTTTCTAAAATTTCCAAAGCAATTAAAACATTTAAAAACAAACCAAAAATTTGGAACAATGTATAGCTAAAACTACCTTTCTGTGGATAAATAATTTCTGCAATAATAAATTTTCCCAAATCAATTAGAGTAGCAAAAATTACTAATATCATTAACAGAGATAGCAATTTTGCAACTATTACCTCAATAATTTCAATGACGTGGATAAAATTATTATCACTGGTGAGTGAAACAAAGCTTTTGATTAATTTTTTCATCTGGCACTCCTGATGCAAATTCAATTGAAAATTATTTAAATGCAGAAAAATTCCTATAGATAAATCTAAAGAATTCAAAAGTTTCTTTGATTTTAGGACTTACGCATTTTAACAAAATATAGGGGTTTGAGATTGCTTCCTTACGTCGCAATGACAGTATTTGAAGTAGGTTTTGCGTAAGTCCAGGATTTTTATAGTTTTAAACTAATTATGATTAGACTTTAAAAATTAACCTTCCTAAAATATAATCATAAATATTAGTGATTAACTATAGATTCAATTATGGATTTATATGGTGACAATACAGCACTTTCCCAGTAAATAAGGTACACCAATTTTATAAGGTGATTTTCAAAATTGAATTTTAATCCGTGAAATCCTTTAATCCGTCTCATCGGTGATTCCGACTGTGCTTGAAGTTTAATATTTCACTGTACCTGATAAACCTTGAATCGGCCATACATTAGACAGTTTACCATTGTGAAGACAAAACTTGATAATTTTTAGCTGAAGTTTTCACAGACAGGGGTAATAACTGTACAGCACAAGCTTTTAATTCTGGTTGTAAAGAATCAGGACATGATATAGGATGAGTTAAAGCATTAGCTTCTGCATTTTCAGCCCATAAAGCTCCCCAGTGCATAGGGACAAAAACAGTACCAGGACTAATGGCTGTAGTAATTTTAGCAGGAAATTTAGATACACCACGACGCGATCGCACTTCTACTAACTGATGATCCACAATACCCAATGTTGCCGCATCACGAGGATGAATTTCCATCACAGGTTCTGGGTGCATAGTGCGAATTTTATCAATTCTGCCTGTGCGGGTTTGTGTATGCCAGTGTCCATATAATCTACCAGTAGTTAATATAAAAGGATAATTAGGATCAGGTGGTTCAGCTAAACCGTTAGAATAATAAGCACCAAATTTAGCCCGTCCATCTTGAGTATTAAAACGTAGATTTGTATATAATCTCTTACTTTCGGAATTACTATCTTGAGAATAAGGCCAATGAGTTGGACCATTGGTAGCTAAAAACTCATGACTTAAACCAGACATATCACAAGGACGGTGACGAGTTAATTGCACAAATTCTTGATAAACTTCGGCTGAATTTTTAAAATTAAACTTATCCTTAAAACCTAATCTTTTTCCTACTTCCGCAAAAATTTCCCAGTCAGCTTTTGCTTCTGTTGGAGGTGCTTGAAAAGCCTGACAAAGAGTAACTCGACGTTCCGAATTAGTCATAATACCAGTTTTTTCACCCCATTGGGCAGCAGGTAATAAAAGGTGAGCATAATTAGTAGTTTCTGTTGGATAATAAGCATCTTGATAAATAGTAAAAGGCGATTTTAATAAAGCCTTTTTAGTCCTTTCTAAATCTGGCATACTCACAGCCGGATTAGTTGCAGCTATCCATAATAACTTGACATTTCCTGATTCTAAACCAGTAATCATATCCCAAGCAGTTAAACCCGGAATAGGTGAAATTTTCCCTCTTTCTAACTGCCAAAAATCTTCAACTTCTGCCCGATGTTGATCATTTTTTACTAACCGATATCCTGGTAATAAATTGGATAAACCTCCTGCTTCTCTACCTCCCATAGCATTAGGTTGACCAGTCAAGGAAAAAGGCCCAGTGCCAGGCTTACCGACTTGTCCAGTCATCAAATGTAAATTAATAATTGTTCTAACTTTTGCCGTTCCTTCACAAGATTGATTTACTCCCATAGACCACATAGAAAGAACAGCTTTAGACTTTCCCCAATATTTAGCAGCAGTTTCTAAATCTTCAATACTAATACCACATTGACGGGCTACAATCTCAGGAGAATAATGACGAATCACTTCGGCATAAGCTGGAAAATTCTTAGTACAATCATCTATAAAAGTGGTATCTATATAATTCCATTGCATTAACAAATGGGCAATACCATTTAACAAATCAATATCTGTTCCTGGACGAATAGCTAAATGTAAATCGGCTGCTTCTGCGGTAGGTGTGCGCCGAGGGTCAACAACTACCATTTTGACATGATGATTTTTTTTATGATATTTTGCTAATCTGTTAAAAATAATGGGGTGACATTCTGCGGTATTTGTTCCTATTAAAAAAGCACAGTCGGTTAATTCTAAGTCATCATAACAGCAAGGAGGCCCATCAGAACCAAAACTTTGAATATACCCAGATACTGCACTAGACATACAAAGACGGGAATTAGCATCAAAGTTATTAGTTCCTAAACAACCTTTAAGTAACTTTTGGGCAATATAATAATCTTCTGTTTGAAATTGTCCAGAACCATACATACAGATTGATTCTGCACCGTGATTAACTAATGTTTCTTGAATATTATGAGTGATAATATTAAAAGCTTCATCCCAGGTTATGGGTTGAAAATCTTGATTTAAGGATTTTCTAAACATGGGATAATGTAATCTATTTTTGTGAATAGATTCGGTAACGGTTGCACCTTTAACACATACCATTCCTTGACTAGATGGGTGGGTTTTGTCTCCTCTCACTCGCCAAGTTGGTGTATCTCTATTTGTGGCTTTTCCATGTTGTGCTGGTAGGGAAACTTCCAAACCGCAACCTACTCCACAGTAAGGACAAAGAGTTTTTATGGATTCCATATTATTTTAGATTTTGGATGTAAAATTTGTTTTTTTAAGAAACTACAGAGGTACAGAGATATTTTTTTATGAAAAACGAACCGCAGAGGCGCAGAGAACGCAGAGATAAGAATAATTTCTTCTCTACTCTGCGGGATTTTATGACAGAGATTGGGTCTTTGGGTGATCTATTTATTTCTTTATTCTTCAATATGGGCGCAGCGACGATAGAGGAAGTCTAGGGCGTAGTTTCTAAGGTGATAATATTCTGGGTTTTCCATGATGCGGCGACGGTTACGAGGACGAGAAAAGGGAATTTCTAAAACTTCGCCAATATTTGCGGCTGGTCCGTTTGTCATCATTACTAATTTGTCTGCTAGGAAAAGTGCTTCATCAATATCATGGGTGATCATTAACACTGTGACTTGATGATCTGACCAAATTTGTAGTAGTTCTTCTTGTAATTCTTCTTTAGTGATGGCATCTAAAGCGCCGAATGGTTCATCTAAAATGAGGACTTGGGGACGGATAGCTAAAGCACGGGCGATCGCTACTCTTTGTTTCATTCCTCCTGATATTTGATTGGGTTTCTTTTGGGCTGCTTCTGTTAGTCCTACCATTGCTAAATGTTCTCTAACTATTGCCCGTTTTTCGGCTTGGCTTTTGTTAGGAAATACGGAGTCAACAGCTAGATAAACGTTATCAAATACGTTTAACCAAGGTAGTAAACAATAGTTTTGAAATACCATCATCCTATCTGGACCTGGTTCGGTGATGGGTTGTCCTTGTAACCAGACGACACCGTTTGTGGGTTTATTAAAACCAGAAACCATGTTCAAAAGTGTGGATTTTCCACAACCGGAATGTCCTATTAAACAAATAAATTCACCTTCACGAACTTTGAGGTTAATATCATCTAGGACGGTGTATGGGCCTTCGGCGGTGGGATAAATTTTGTTGACACCATCAATTACTAAAAAGTCTTCTTGTTTTTGATTGGGTAATTGTTGGATTTTGGTTTTGTTATTGAAATTTAATGTTGTCATGATTTTTTGTAATGGGTAATTGGTTAAAAACTAGGGCAACGATGGGGGGTTTGCCTCTACTTATATAAAGACTTCTTCGACTCTAAGCTGGCGTTTAATTTCTAAGCTGTTTAAATATTCTATTGGTTCGGATGGATTGAATATTTTGCCGTCAAATAGTTGAATGCTTTCTTCTCTTCCAATATCTAAAATGCCCATTTCTCTTGCTGCTGCACCAAATATATCTGGACGACAAACTCTATCAATGACTTCTACCCAGTTTTTCGGGAAAGCGACTAAACCCCATCGGGATAATTGAGTTAATATCCATAGCATTTCATTGCGGTCGGGATAATTGGCTTTATTGAAATAAAATTGATGAAACATTGGGGTTTTATGGTGATTTTTTTCTTGTAAATCATCTATTAAACCAGAGTCTAAATGTAAATTAGTTAACGCAAGAATTTCTTCTTGATGACGACTATCATCGCAATATTCACAAGCCGCTAATAGGGCTTTTATTAATGCTAAATGGGTTTGTGGATTTTTCTGCGCCCAATCTTCTCGCACTCCTAATACTTTGTCTGGATGTCCATGCCAAAGTTCGGAAGTAATAGCAACTATAAAACCCAAATTTTCCTTAACTGCGTGGGAGTTCCAAGGTTCTCCAACACAGTAACCATCAATTTTTTTGTCTTTTAAAGCATTCACCATTTCTTCTGGTGAAATTGTCATTAAACTGACATCTACATCCGGTTCAATTCCTCCTGCTGCTAACCAATAGCGTAATAATAAGTTTTGCATTGATGCAGGATGAACAACTCCCAACGTGTGGGTTTTGTCAAGGTCAGAGTTGATGGTTTTTTGAAATTCTGCTAAGGTTTTAACCCCATTATTAAATAATTCTTTGCTGAAAGTAATGGCGCTAGCATTACGAGAAAGGGTCATGGCTGTAACCATTGAAACGGGAGTTTTGCCATTTGCACCTAATGTCATTGCTAGGGGAATTCCTGCTACCATTTGGGCTGCATCAAGTCTACCTGTGGCTACACCTGTGGCAATTTCTTTCCAGCTATTTTCCGACTTGAGATTGACTTCTAAACCGTATTCAGCAAAGAAGCCTTTTTCTTTGGCAATTATTAAAGGTGCAGCTTGGGTGAGGGGAATATAGCCAATTTCTAAATGGACTTTTTCTAAATTATTATTAGAAATAATTGCTGGTGCAGTAGGTTGTTTTTGGCGTTTTTTCGCTTGTTTTTGTTGGTTGAGGAAGTAGATTATTTGATTCCGCAAGTCGTAGTAACTGGGATGGTTAACTACTTCCAAACGTTGACGGGGGCGAGGAATAGGAACTTCCAGAATTTGCCCGATGTGTGCTTCTGGTCCATTGGTTAACATGATAATGCGATCGCTTAACAATAAAGCTTCATCAACATCATGTGTCACCATTACACAGGTAATTTTGTGTTCATTACAAATTTGCATTAATTGTTCTTGTAAATTACCTCTGGTTAACGCATCCAAAGCACCAAAAGGTTCATCTAATAGTAACAATTTCGGACGAGTTGCTAAAGCACGGGCGATCGCAACTCGCTGTTTCATTCCCCCCGATAACGCACTAGGCCGTTTATTAGCTGCACGTCGTAACCCCACCAGATCAATATGTTCTTCTATTATTCCTCGACGTTCTCCTGGAGGCAAATTTTGATGTACTTCATCCACAGCTAACGCAATATTTTCGCGCACAGTTAACCAAGGAAGTAAGGAATAATTTTGAAAGACTACCATCCGATCTGGTCCAGGTTCTCTTACTTCCCGACTTTCCAAAGTCACCCCACCAATACTAGCTTTATCTAAACCAGCAATAATATTAAGTAAAGTAGACTTACCACAACCAGAATGTCCAATTAAAGAAATAAATTCACCCTGGCGAATTTTTAACTCAATATTTTTTAAAGCTATATATTTACCACCATCAGGGAGGTTAAATATTCTATCTACATGGTCAATTTCTAAAAAGCTTTTCATAAATTTGGTAATGGGTAATTGGTAGTAGGTAATTGGCAATGCAATAAATCACAAGTTACTAACTAAGTAAGTCGGCAGTAAGAACAGACAAATATTAGATAATGCAAAACCATTAAATTCTTTCCCCTCTTGCTTTTTGCCTTGCCACAAGAATAAATTTCAACGCCCACCTACTTATTTATGTTCAGTTTGTACAACTTTATCAGCAATAAAAGCTACCATTCTATCCAACATTAACCCCACCAAACCCACATATATTAACGCAATAATAATCTCACTCAAATTAGTTTCAGTAGTTGTATTATAGGCATCCCAAATAAACGAACCAATACCCACACCACCAACTAACATTTCTGCTGCCACAATTGCCAACCAAGATAAACCAATACCAATTCTCAACCCTGTGAAAATATAAGGAACAGTCGCCGGAAACACAATCTTCAAAAAATATTTACTCTTACGTAAACGCAAAACACGAGCCACATTTACATAATCTTGGGGAATATTTTGTACCCCCACAGTTGTATTAATCAAAATTGGCCAAATTGAAGTAATAAAAATCACGAAAATTGCTGAAGGATTAGCTTGTTGAAAAGCAGCAAGAGAAATAGGTAACCAAGCCAAAGGAGGAATAGTTCTTAATACTTGAAAAATTGGATCTACAGCATTATATAAAAACTTATTCACTCCAACAAACATACCTAAAATAACCCCAACAATTGCAGCCAAAGAAAAACCTAACGCCACTCGTCCCAAGCTGGTCAATATTTGCCAACCTAAACCCTTATCACTTTCACCATTATCAAAAAACGGATGAATAATAAAAGGATCCCAAGTTTCACGAATTGTTTCAACTGGTCCAGGTAATTGAAACCCAGGAATTAAACAAAGCAATTGCCACAATGCCAGAAAAATAAATAATCCACATATTGGTGGTATTACTTTATTTATTAAAAACTTATTAATTATCTTCTGCTGTTTACTACTAACTCTACCACTGCCAACACTAATAGCCATTTCTTACTCCTAGATTAAATATTCAGTAGGTTGGGTTAAGCGACAGCGCAACCCAACAACATTTACACAATTCTTCAAATTGTTGGGTTTCACTTTTTACCCTACGGGAAGCAAGCTATAACCCAACCTACAGTTAAACTTTTTTGATTTGCAAACTCTTTAAATATTCCTCTGGTTTTTCTGGGTCAAATTTCACCCCATCAAAAAACGTTTCCACACCACGAGAAGAACTACTAGGAATTTCTGATCCGGCTACTCCTAAAGCTGTAGCTGCTTTTTTCCATAAATCTTCTCTATTTACCTGATCTACAACTGCTTTGATTTTTGTATCTTTAGGTAAATAACCCCAGCGAATTTCTTCAGTTAAGAACCAAGTATCATGACTCTTATAGGGATAAGAAGCATTATCAGCCCAATACTTCATCCGATACGCAAAATTTTCTTCCTTGCGTCCATCACCATAATCAATATTACCTTTAGAACGTTCTAAAATGTCAGCTACAGCGACATTAAAGTATTTTCTATCAGCGCAGATTTTACACATCTCTTCTTTATTTTCTGGCTGATCACACCATTTTTGTGCTTCCAGAATTGCCATTAATAATGCTTGGGTAGCGTTGGGATTTTTATCAACCCAATCTTTCCGCATAGCAAAGGCTTTTTCTGGATGATCATTCCATAATTCACCTGTAGTTAAAGCAGTATAACCTAATTTTTGGCTAACTAATTGCGCGTTCCAAGGTTCACCAACACAAAAAGCATCTACAGTTCCTACTTTCATATTAGCTACCATTTGTGGTGGTGGAACTGCTTCTAAAACCACATCTTGATCAGGATTAATACCACCCGCAGCTAACCAATAACGCATCCATAAATCGTGAGTACCACCTGGAAAAGTCATAGCAACTTTGATGGATTTTTTATTTGCTTTAGCTTTATTTGCTGCTTCTTTTAAAGATTTACTTTGTAGGCCAATTTTTAAGTCTTTGAATTTTTCTGTTACAGAAATAGCTTGACCATTGGTATTTAATCTGGCTAATAAATACATTGGTACTTTATCATTGATGGTCAATAAATAAGGCATAGGGCTAAGAATATGTGCGCCATCAATACCACCACCAGATGAGCCAATTTTCAGATTATCTCTTGTTACTGGCCAGGATTTTTGTTTGCTGACTTCCACATCAGTCATGCCATATTTAGCAAAAAAACCTTTTTCTTTGGCAATAATTAAAGGTGCGGAATCTGTTAAAGCAATAAATCCTAATTTTGCTTTGGTTGTTTCTACTTTTGGCGCATTACTAACTGTAGAATTATTAGCAAGCTTCGCAGAGGAAGAAGCTGGACTATCTGTTTTTGATTGAGAGTTATTTGATGAACAACCGTGTGCTATGATAGAAGTCACTGCTGCAACACTGGAAGTAATTATAAATTTTCTACGGGAAATATTGCTCATTTTCAAGTCTTAATCAGTTTTAATTTGGGTTTACAGTTATGTCTGACTACTTGTCTGTACTTACGCAAAACCTACTCCCAATACTGTCATTACGACGTAAGGAAGCAACCTCAAACCCCTACATTTCGTTAAAATGCGTAAGTCATACTTGTAATTAACGAACCACAGAGGCAGGGAAAACACGGAGAAAGAAGAATGTCTAGACTGTTTAGTTAATGGGAAATTAAGGCTTTTTCCCGAAGCTTACCACCGAAGTTTTGAATGAGGATTTCTCTCAAGATGGGTTGTAAGTCTTCACAAGGAACGCTTTTTTTAACGCAAGTTCCTAGTTTAGCATCTTTGCCAACTTTCCCACCCATATAAATATCAACACCGTCTACGGTTTTGCTATTTTTTCTAACTTTTGTTCCCATTAAACCAATGTCTGCTACTTGAGGTTGTCCGCAGGAATTTGGACATCCTGTCCAATGAATACGAACGGGCTGTGATAATATTAATTCCCGTTCTAATGCTTTACTCATAGCAATGGCGCGATTTTTTGTTTCTATTAATGCAAAATTACAAAATTGTGCGCCTGTACACGATACAACTGCTCGCATTAATAAGCCAGGGTTAACACCAAATTTTTTTAACAATGGTTCTGTTAAAAATGTGTTTAAAACTGAATCAGAAATATTAGGAATAATGGCGTTTTGTTCTACTGTAAACCTAATTTCTCCACTTCCATAAACTTCTGCCAAATGTGCAAGTTCAAACATATCATCAGCATACAATCTGCCTACAGGAATGTTTAAACCAGCATAATTTAATCCTGCCTGTTTTTGGGGATAAATACCAATATGATCCCGTTTTTCCCATGCAATTTCATCTTTAGCTGCTGCGGTTACAAATGTTTTTCCCCAGTGTTTTTCTACTTCATTGCGGAATTTTTCTAAACCCCATTCATCAATTAACCACATTAACCGCGCTTTTTGACGGTTAGCACGTAAACCATGATCCCGAAAAATCTCAACAATGGCTTTACATAAACTCACAACTTCTTCGGGTTTTACCCACACATTTAAAGGAATTGCTGCTTCACAACGTTTACCGGAGAAAAAACCACCCACCAACACATTAAAACCGAAACCTTCTTTAAATGCTGGTACAAATGCTAAATCGTTGATTTCTGCATGAACAGAATTATCCTTTCCTCCAGTAATTGCAATGTTGAATTTACGGGGAAGATTGCTAAATTCTGGGTTTCCTTCACCATTATTAGTCAGCATATCTTGAATTTGCTGTACTAATTCTCTAGTATCATAGAGTTCGTTGGCATCTAATCCGGCTATAGGATCGCCCGTAATATTACGGATATTATCCATACCAGATTGGATAGTAGTCAATCCCACTGTGTGAAATTTATTAAATATTTCTGGAATATCTTCAAATTTGATCCCGCGTAGTTGTATATTCTGTCTAGTAGTGATGTCTGCGCTGCCGTCGTCACCGTAACGCTGGATCACATCTCCTAAAATTGACAATTGACTGCTGTTGAGAATACCGTTAGGTATCCGCATCCGCATCATAAATTTACCAGGAGTCACTGGGCGAAAAAATACACCTAACCATTTTAGGCGATGGTTAAGGTCGTTTTCGTCCATTGCTTCCCAACCAATTTGGGCGAATTGGCTGATTTCGTCTTTGACTGCAAGTCCGTCTTTTTCAGCTTTGAATTTCTCAAATTTATTGAGTTTTTCGGTAGTAGTTGCTGTTTCTGTCATTATGTTTTCTGAGGGAACAGGACTTAAATTAACTATGTATCCGTGTTCTTATCGCTTTTGTACTTGCCACTTTGGGGGAAAAACTGATAGTAGTTTCCTCTTTTGTGGTTGTAACAATTTCGATATTGATAACTTAGGGTGAATTTTTATAACAATTCGTATAGTAGGTTACGAAATTTGCGTCTTTATGCAGAAAGCGGATATGGTAATTGCGCTTTTTGCATATTAGATGTATTTTTATGGGTGCAAGCGAGGAAAATCAGCAACTATTGAAAATTTGATAGAATATCAATAGATAATTTTTTAAATGGAGGAATTTTTATGTTATTAACTCAAATTCAACAGGAATCTATGAAAACAAGAATTGAAAAAATAGTGAATATTTTGATGGAAGAACGTCCTTTATTTAAGGAAGAACTTAACCCAGAGGAAATAACTCAGCATTTATGTAATGTCGTTCAGCACAATTTAACTAATGAACAGTTTCATCAATTATCCGATGAAAAATTAAAAGAACATAGTAGTTTTGTAATGTCCACACAAATGCTATCAGGTTTATTAGATGATTTGACACCTGAACAAATCGCTCTTTTTGATGAAGCAGTTAAAAGGAAATAAGGAAATGAATTATTTATTAGATACAAACATTGTTTCTTTTGCAATGAAGAATAATTCACAGATTATGCAAAAGTTAGAAGCAATGAAATTTCAGGATGCGTCAATTTATATTAGCTGTATTACATATTTTGAAATCAAGAGAGGTTTATTTGCTGTTAAATCTCCTAAACAAACAGAAATATTTAATAAAATCTGTCAGGATTATCAAATCATTTTTTTGGATGATTTAGCAATTCTGGAAAAAGCAGCAGAAATTCATGCAAATCTCAAGTTAAGAGGTTTACCGATACAAACAGAAGATATTTTAATTGCTGCAACTGCTATTATTAAGGGGTTTATTGTGGTTTCTAATGATAGTGATTTATTAAGAGTTGAGGGTTTAACTGTTGAGAATTGGTTACAGGAATAAGAGAAAATGGCTAACACCAGTTAAATTGTTATTAATACTTTTCCTTATTCATTTTTTTCCTCTAATTGAAGCTTTAATTTCCTCCCATTTCATGACATTATCTGGATTTTCTTTATAATCAGTAATTCGGCTATCAAGTTCTTGTTTTTGCGCTGTTGTTAAATCGGGATATACTTGTTCTGCTGCGATACTTTCTAAAATATCTTGTACAATCCGAATTCTATCTGCAATACTCAGGGCTTTGATTTCATTTAAAGTTGCACTGATATCCATTTTAATTGACCTCAAAAGGAAGATAAGGCATACATCTATTTTCTAGTGTAGGCGATCGCTCATACCATTGAGTTAATTTCAGGGAGCGATCGCATTCTTTCAACTAAAAACTAGATTTTCAGATTTAATCAATATGGTTTAATTTAGACCATGATCGAATTTGCTCTTTAAAGTTACGCCACTCGTCATATATTTCTTTAAATACTGGTATCTTGTCAGCGTAGAGGTTTAACAATGTCTCGGTTTCTTTTTGTGCAGCTTCTAGAATCTCACTACTAAACTTTACTAATTCAATACCGTTGTTAGGCATTTGCAGTTCTTTCAATGCCTGACTATTCTTATGCTCGTATTCAGCTAATGTATTCATATAAACTTCATGACAAGCAGCCTTAAAAATTTCTTGATATTGGGGAGGTAATTTTTTCCAAGCATCTATATTGACTTGGACATCAAATGTCGTGCTTGGCTCCCACCAACCGGGATAGTAATAGAACTTTGCTGCTTTATGCAGACCCAACTGCATATCATCATAGGGTCCAGTCCACTCAACAGCAGCAAATTTTCCTGTTTGAAGTCTCTCTACAGCGTCGCTTACTGAAATTGGACCCAACTGATCATGGGTTGTCATACCTAATTTTTGCAAAACTTCTGCCCCTAACCCTGGAATACGCATGACTTTTTCTTTAAGATCATTTATGGAAGTGACCTTTTCTTTAAACCAACCTCCCATCTGACTTCCCGTTGTTCCTGCCAGAAAAGGAATTACATTTAAATCCAATTTATCTTTGTAAATTGATTGTATATAAGTGAATTCATCGTTAGGATTCTTTTTGTAACTGAGCCAAGCAATCTGTTCTTGCAAATTTAAGCCAAAAGGAATTGCACAACCAAAAAAGAGGGGTCTATATGTTGGCGTATTGTAGTAAATTCCACTATAGCCACACTGTATTTGACCATCACTAACTTTTGTTAGTATTTTCTCTGTGTCTCCATCTCCATTTCTATCTAGCGAAATCTCAAAGCGACCACCCGTCATTTTTTTGACCAAAGTACAGACTTTTTCTGGCGCTTGAAAAAGGATAGTATTTTTAACGCTATCGTTTAAAAATGTCTGCATTTTCCATGACACAGGCGGAAATTGATCAGTTGAAATTACATCAGATGTAGAGCGATATTTACCAACTAACCAGCCAGCAGTTAATCCTGCCACTGTACCAGCAGTAGTAGAGATAAAAGTTTTACGGCTGAGAGGATTTGGAGGATTTGGAGGTATAGTTGAAATTGTCACTGCAAGTCCTCTAAATTTGCCAGCAGCAGTCTCTATCAACTGAATATCTCCCTCATCATTTGGATCAGGTGGATTGCTTATAGTTGCTTTTAGCAAAGCAGCTAGTTCATTTGCTTTCTCTTCACCTATTTCTTTACCAATAGTATTTGGTAAATCCCAAGCATAGACCCGAAGTTCTCCCCATTTGCCATGAGGTACTTTACCTTGTCTGAGTTCTCCTGCACTATGAAGGAGACATTCTTCAATCTTGAAGAAGTAATCTACAATGCGCTGGCGCTTTGCACCTTTAGCCTGTTTTAAACTATCGCTTACTTCAAACAATTTGGTGACAACTTCAACTAATTCCCCTAACATTCTTGACTCCTGGTATGTGATTCTCTATAAAGTTCGGCTAGGTAGCCATGCCTCTAATTTAATAATATAAGTTCAAAATGCTACAATTTTATAGCATATAAACAAATTAAGCTTTAAGCTAAAATGAAATAAATAGTAAAATCCTCGCCAGTATATGGTTACATCAACACAACCAACAACTCACACCTTATACGATCAAGATTATTACCTGTGGCTAAAAACAACTATTAACCAACTTCGCACAGGACAATTTTCTACTGTTGATTTAGAGAATTTATTAGAAGAATTAGAAACTCTAGGAAGAAGTCAAAAACGCACAATTCAAAACTTATTAATTAACCTCCTTGAACATCTACTAAAACTCAAATATTCGGATAGTGAAATAGAAAGAAATCAAGGACATTGGCAAGGGGAAATTAGGACATTTCGCAGAGAAATCAAAGATGAACTTACAGATAGTCCTAGTTTAAAACCTTACATTTTAGAAATATTTGATGAATGTTATCAAGAAGCCAGAAAATTAGTCAGTGATAGATCGCAACTTTCCCTTGACACATTCCCTCTTATCCCCATTGGTTCTTTAGAACAAATATTAGATGAAAACTGGTTTCAGTGAAGATGATTAAAATGAGAAGCTTTTCACACATTCTCTAATTTCCTCCCTTGGCAATTACAAATTACTGGGGATGGTTTTAAATTTATCCTTGCCACCTAGAGAATAATCTTCTAATTTAAAATCAGCAAACGGTTTTTTCTCTAATCTATCTCTTAAAGCTTCATCTAATATTACGCCTTCGTCTTGCTGTTTTACGCCAATGATAATAATACTACGTTGATAAGCTGTAGAATCTTGATTTGCTTGGCAATCTTTTCTTTGAAATTGTCCTAAATTCAATAAACGATATCCTTTAACGCTATTTGTGTTACTAAATATCCGTTTTCCTAATAGTTGAATTTGTTTAGAACGTTCTAAGGCGCGATTTTGTTCGGTAGCAATATCACCCTCACAGGATGCTGTTCCTACGGAAATAATTTCATTAGGATTTTCCATAATTCTCTGGATACCTTCTGATTCTAAATTAGATTTTAAGGCATCTAAGTTAATAATTTGATCGTTATATTTAACTTGGTAGGTACTACCTAATTGCCATTTATATTCGACTGATAAAACAGCAATACTAAATTCTGCGACTCTACCCTGACTATCTTTACCTTCTTCGTAGGGAAAATAATCAATGTCACCTTTTTTGACTGGTATTTGTCCATAGTCAGGAGGTAAGGCTGTAAATTTATTATTTTTAAATCCTAATGCTATCCACCATAATATTAATAAGGAAACAATTAAAGCCGCAAACCAGGCTAATAAGGGTAATTTTTCTGGCTGTGGGTGAGAGGTAATAATGCTACTATTATTAGTCGTGGGACTAACTATTGCTGTTTTATCACCGCTACCAATATTTACAGCAGGACTATTTCCTGTGAGTTGATATTCAATTTCTGCAAGTTTTTGACAAATTTCTGGAGTATTGCGAGGACGTTTATTTATTTCTGTGGACATTAACCAATCAATAAAGTCCAATAATAATGGTGAAACGTGATTGGCATGATGTCGCCATTGTAAAATATCCAAATGGGGATCATATAATTGTCCGGGTTGATATCCTGTTAATAAAAATACAAATGTTCTTCCTAAAGCAAAGAAATCTGATTGGGGTAAGGCTTGTCCTTGGGTTTGTTCTGGGGGACTATAACCTGATGATGAAATTGCTGTCATACCGCCACCATTGACTAGATAGGTGCGGGTAATTTCTCTCGCTGTGCCAAAGTCAATTAATACTAATTGTCCATTGGGACGAATCATAATATTTGATGGTTTAATATCTCGATGTAGATAGTTTTGGCTATGAACTAAGGTTAATATTTCTAATAATTGTTTTAACCAGACTATGGCTTGAATTTCCGAAATAGGGCGGTTTTGTTGTTGCTTTAACCACTGTTCTAAATTTGGCCCATCAATCTTTTCCATTACCATACAATGTAATGTGATGTTATTTCTGGTTTGATAGGGAAAATAACCCTCGGCCATGGGAATGCCCGGATGATTTAATTGTTCTAAAACATTTACTTCTTGTTGAAAAAGAGAGACGGCTTTGCTATCATTTGCTAATTGTTCTTTGAGAACTTTGAGAATTTTTGGTTTGTCTTGTTCGTAGGCTTCATAGACTTTGCTAAATCCAGTTTTGTCACTTAATAAACGTAAAACTCGATAACGTCCGATTAATTCTAATTGAGAACCACAACTTTGACAGAAGCGATTTTCGTCGTTATCTGGGTGGTTGGGTTGAGGACAAACTGGATTAATACAAAGACTCATAATAGGGAATAGAAATGGTAAAGGGTAGATGTGAAATTTATGTTTAATGTTGTTTTTTAGCAATCACCAATTTGAGATTATCTCATTTTTGTGTTGCTAAGAAAGTGGCGACTGTTTGGTTAAATTCTGTGGGGTTAGTTAAAAATGGCCAGTGATTTCCGGGGACTTGACAAATTTGCAAATTATTAAGGTTAGTTTTATAGGGTTGAATTTGCCAATTTTGGCGGTTTACACCTTTTTCTGGCTGTATAAAGAGGGCGGGTGTATCAACTGGATGGATAAAACCTGGAACATCTAATACTTGATCAAAAATGCCATCACGGGCGGCAATGGTAAATTTGCTTCCCCATGTTCCATCGGCTTTTTGTTCTATTGTGGCCTGAAAAACTTGCTGTTGTAAGGAGTTCCAATTTGCATATTGGCTGAGTTGTCTAATTTTTTGTTCTGCTTCTTCGTAACTACTAAACGGTCCCATGGTTTTGAGGAAGGGTAGAAGACTGTACAACAGAGGAAATGTAATTTTGAAGAATCTGGGCATTTTCCAGATGAAAATGGGATCTACCAGTGTGATACTTTTTAATCGGGTTGGGTTGGTTCTAGACCAAATAGCGGCTAGTTTTCCTGTCCAGGAGTGACTGACGATGTGAGCCGCAGACCATTCTAGTTTATCCATTAATGCTTCCAAATCAGCGATCGCACTTTCAAAAGTATAATCTTGGATTGGCTTACTACTCTCCCCATGACCACGCATATCTGGTGCAACTATATGGTAATCTGCTGCTAAATCATTACCTAAACTACTCCAAACTAAGGCATTATCAGCCATACCATGTAACAGCAGTAATGGTTCATGACCCTGTTCCCATTCTAAATAGGAAAGCTGAATATCACGGGTTGATAGAGTTTGACGTACAGGCATAATTTGATCAATTTTCTCTTTTAACAGGTGAGTGGCAAGTTTAGCAGAAAACATTCATTGTTGGGTGTTAATTTTGCCAGTCTTCAATCCAAAATCTAAAATCTTCAATCAAAATTTGGTTGACTCCTGACTTGCGACTCTGTGCATTCTTACGTAAGTTTTAATTTTTTATTTTGATGATTGTACTCATGTAGACGAAATAATAGAGGTAATAAATGCCAAGATCAATAGTAAGACTACCCTAGAATATTATAAAATTACTATGCCAGAAATATACCAGTCCATAGCCCAACACTATCACGACCGAACTAAATACGATCCCCAAACCCTGGCGGCTAAAAGTCATAATTTAAACTGGGCTAAACAGCCAGTACCCTTCAAAGAATATAAAATAGGGTCTGATATTGACCTAAAACCCTATCTCCAAGAAACATCAACAGCTTTTGCCAATAACTCAGACGCGCAGTGGTGGTACAGGCTTTCTCAAATATTGTTTTACAGTTATGGACTCACGGCTAAAATGCCTTCTATGGGTAGTGCTGTATACCTACGTTCTTCACCCAGTGCGGGAGGACTGTACCCGGCTGAAGTATATTTAGTTTCTCGCGGTACACCATTGTTACCACCTGGACTCTACAACTATCAATGTCGGACTCATTCTTTAATGCACTTTTGGGAAAGCGATGTTTGGCAAGCTTTACAAAACGCTTGTTTTTGGCATCCTTCCCTCGAAAGTACCCAATTAGCTATTATTACCACTGCGGTTTTTTATCGTTCGGCTTGGCGTTATGAAGATAGGGCTTATCGGCGAATTTTCCTCGATACTGGTCATCTTTTAGGTAATCTTGAGTTAGGTTGTAATATTGCAGATTATCGCGCTCATTTAATTGGTGGTTTTGTAGATGAAGCTGTTAATGATTTACTTTATATTGATCCCGAACAAGAGGGAACAACGGCTGTTTTAGCCTTAGCTGATTTGTTAGATGTTCGCCAAAATTTACCATTAGGATGTACTGCTTTACCTTCTAGCACTGAAACTGATTATCCATCTATTCCTGATGGTGAACTTCTCAAATATTTTCATTTACATACCCAAATTCCGGCAAATACAAGTGGCAAATTAAATTTACCAACTGTAGAACCACAAAAGTCTTTAGAAGATAAATATAATTTTCCTTTTTGTGAAAAGGTTTCAACTCGTAGTACGCCAATTTATTGGGGACAAAATTTATCAGAGCTATCAAATACTATCTATAAACGCCGTTCTACTCGTGCTTATAGTGGTGATGAATTAAATTTTGATGAACTCAAAGCTTTATTAGATTTCACTTATCAACCACAAAACTACATTGAGCAAAATTTAGACCACCATCCAGATTATTTTGACTTGAATTTAATAGAAACATTTATTGCTGTTTCTGGAGTTCAAGGTCTAGATTCAGGCTGTTATTATTATGCACCAAAAGCCCAAGAATTACGACAAATTCGCTTTAAAAATTTCCGTCGAGAGTTACATTTCCTCTGTTTAAATCAGGATTTAGGTAGGGATGCGGCGGCAGTATTATTTCATACTGCTGATTTAAAAACAGCGATCGCTCAATATGGTGATAGAGTCTATCGTTATTTACATCTAGATGCCGGTATTTTAGGACAAAGACTCAATTTAGCAGCCATTCGCCTCAATTTAGGTGTTAGTGGTATCGCTGGCTTCTTTGACAATCAAGTAAATGATGTTTTGGGTATTCCTACAGATGAAGCAGTCATTTACATTACAACATTAGGAAAAACCAGATAACACTAGGGGCAACCCCCCATGGTTGTCCCTATTCGTTAATTAATTTCTTAATGCACCCTCTAATTATTCTCTCATAAAATTAGTAACCAACATTTATTTAATCTATTACTATTAACAATTTTCAAAAAGTCTGATTTAATCACTTTTAATCATAGTACAGATATACTAACAATTGGCGATCACTGTGCCAGTTGCGTAAGTCTTGATCCCATCAAAACTGATGATTTATAAAACTTCAATCAACCTATTCAGGAAACTTTCCTTCTCGGACTTCCATCGCGTAATCTTGTACAGCGTTGGTAATTGTTTCTCGTAAATTTGTATAAATTTTAGCAAATGGTGGTTGTTTTTCTGAAAGTCCCAGAATATCAGAAGTGACTAATACTTGACCATCACAATTAGAACCTGCACCGATGCCGATGGTAGGAATACGGAGTTTTTGGGTAATTTGTAGTGCTAATTTGGCGGGAATGTGTTCTAAG